>NZ_SLTI01000014.1 GCF_004347735.1 Sulfuricurvum sp. IAE1
CAGACTTAGGATCTGGTGCCTCACGGTGTGAAGGTTCAAGTCCTTTCGTCCGCACCACCCCTAATATAGGGACTTTCAAAGCTTTTTCTTCTTCTTTTTAAGAAAACTCAAAAATCATTTTTTACTACATTTTTACTACAACCATCAATCTGAGTTCAAGCTTTTCATTCCTTGATAATTTTATGTTTTCAACAAACCATCCCTTACCCCTCCATTCATGAAAAAAATTGCAACTTACTGAAACGTTTTGATACTGTTTGTACGGTTGTGAAAATTTATTAACATCCCTCATCTTTTCAACTATGATTCCTTCGTTGCGATTATTCAGCGGGGTACCAAGTGTTTTATCACTCCCAAGTGATGGAAGCCTCTCGGCTTCCCGTTGAGTAATTCAATGGAACACTTGGTACCTGTTCCTTACTCAAAATCTCCATTTTTATTGTTCCATTTTTGATAGGCGTATCATCAAGCGTCTGGTGAAGTATATATTTTGATTGTGGCCATCATAGTCTCTGCCCATAATGCAGTACCCCAAATATAGAAAAAAGAGTAGAAGTTGATGCGGCTGCGGCCGGCTCTCACAGGGAAACCAAAAGGGGGATCGATCACACGCGAAAAGTGGCGCTGTGGTAGATACTATGCTCTCTGCACCTTCTCATACCGACCTAAATCCAAGACTCTCACATAATGGACACGGAACAAACTGTACAGCACAACCGACAGTTGATGGTATGCTCTTGCCGAGCGTGAAAAAGGCGAAGAGGCTATTCGACGATCAATCGAAACGACGGAATTATAACGTAAATAAAGTTAGTGGAATTTCAACTGCGGAGAAGTATGCCCAAAATTTGGGAGCTTTGAAGCCCCTAACTGCGTCATCTCCTCACCTCTCACTCTGGAATGTGATAAAGAAAAGAGAAATTAGGAGCGAGGCGAAATAGGATGAAAATGAATTATTAACGAAAAATATTTGAGATTATATCGTTCTCAATTTCTTCGCGATTGTACAAGACCAAGTCATTAATGTAATGAAAATGTTTCCCATCATGCAGCACTCCTTGTTTTCTAAGATTTGAAACCCAGCTTTCGCTGCGTCCCATATATAAAGCAAACTCAGCTTCGTTAAGCAACCGCTTGTTTGATACATTAGAAATTCGAGGTTTTTTAAAGAATTGGTTCAATCCTTTTAAAAGCTTCATGACTTGGTCACGCAAGAGATTCATCTGAATCTTTCGTATGGTGTCATTCAAAAACACTTCGTAAATGGCCAATTCACAATGTGCACTCGAACGCATTTTTTAAACAAATCAAAAAATTAATTGATAACCAATTTTTTGATTATCTGTCCATTTGTGTATATTGTGGATGTTCTAAATCATTCGAACTGATTCAGCTTGATAACGTTATCAAAACTTGTCATTAACTCAAAGAAAACTCACGTCTTGCAAAGTTTCATGACTCGATCATTATTGATGGCTTTTCCAGAAAAACCATTTATTGTAATATTTAAAATACCTCTGCGCCTCAATTTAGAGATATTTTACTCTGTCAAATTCATCCCATTTGTATTATACAAAATCGTATCGATAAAGCCAATAACCGGAAATGTTTCGTTTTGAAACGTATTAATAAATTTACAACTTCTGGTTAAATTAAGCAAATAGTTGCACAAATCTTCAAATAATCGCATATCGTAAATCCCCGTTATTTTCTCAGACTTTTTTCCATTTCTTTCCAAAATTTTCTTTTTTATACTTCTCTTAACACATAGCTATGCGTAAATATTTTTGAAATTCAAGGAAAGGTAATGACAGAAAAAGAACTTGTCGAAATGATGTACGAAAAACATAAAAAATGGCTTTTAAACTCTAGAGAAGCAGCATCTGAGTGGGGAAGCAGTTATTCAGCTTTAAGCAAATTATTCGGAGGAGAGGAAGCCCTTCCAGAAAAAGTGATTTTGCAAAAGCAGATCATCCCTCCATGGGTAATGTTTGGTCAAAAGCGCATGTGGAAGATCACTGAAATTGCAAAATGGCTTCTTGAAACTGAAAAAGGAACTCAATCATGACTGATGAGATACAGTTCATTATCGAACGTTTACTCAAAGTATCGTTCGAGCAACAGTCGGCTTTGCTACGCTACTTTAGCCGAAGCGACATAGTGACGCGGATCAAAATCCTCGCAGAAAAGACCAACCGATTTCATAAATTGCGTCAGGAAAACGGGAATAGTGACAAAAGTATTCTCGAATATTGTGCGCTGATTACAGCTATCAAAAATGCCCATGATGAAAACGAATCTCTTCGAAAAAAATCTTTCAGAGGATTGAAGCTCGAAGAGATTCGGATTCTATCGCAGAAAAAAGCAGATCAGTTTATTCGCAAAATCAAAAAGCCGGATCCAACCCGTGAAAAACTGCTTGGATATTGGGCAATTGTGCGGATGCTGAAGCTTGAACAAGATTTCAGTTTCCGCCAAATCAGCCTTTATCTCAAAAAATACCATCGGTTTGATGTTGCTCATTCCACAATATTTCAACTGTGGAATGAGCTGGAAAAAAATGAAAATACAGGAGAATCCAAATGATCGATGAAGCAATTCCATATATGAGTAACGAAAAACATCAGGGGATTTCGGTTCCACTGACGACAGATGAAAAATGGGTCTTGCATTTACTGCTGGAAGAAGACTATAAGCGAAGCTATATAGTCGGAATGTGGCTTAGCTATGGAGGACGGTATCATACTCATTCGTTGCCAGAACTCTATAAAATCAGAGAGGGCTTACGCATGTATACTCGTGGTTTAATCACCAAAGAATACTCCAACAAGCTGTTCGAAATCAGCGATAGAACCATTGCTAATGTCAAAGAAAAATCGGTGCGTTGCAAGTTCATTCAACATGAGAAAGTTTTCATTGATGAACTTGAGGCAAATGCTATGCTGCATCTATGGGCTGATGCTCTAAAGGGATATTCGATCATTAAACTAATACGGTCAATGTCGATCTTTTCAGTTTCTGCCTCGTATTACACGTTCGGATGGATGGATGAAATTGAGCGCTTTGGAAGAGTACAAGAGCAGTTAACCCAAGCCAATGATCTACCAAAAGGGCTTGTTGATTTTATGCAAAACAAGATATTTTCTAGCAATTATGGCAAAGAAATCTTGCAAAAATACGAAAAGCTGAAAGCGGAAAAAGGGAAATAGCTGTTTTTTCAAGTGTTCGGTACTGTATTATGCACTGTTTTCATGCTTGATTGACTCATTTCAAGAAACTCCCTTATTTTGGGAGTTTTTCTCCATTTTCCATTCAAAACAGAAACCGTAAAAAACAAACGCACACTCTTCAAAAAAACCTCATGATCATCGAACATTTTTCCATGTTAGAGTTTTATGTTTTCAATTTTTAGTTGCAAATCGATGGAGCTCAGTATCCTCTACGGAGCATACGTACCACCGTAACCAAAAGAGCGCGGTTTTACTCAATATGTCTACTGGATTGTTGAAACTGGCTATGAACCATGTAGAAAGTGTGGCGAGCTTTGAATCGCAAAGGGTCTTTGAATCACTTATATTTTTTTGCTTCTTACAGGCATTACCCGAACTGTCAGCGATGCGGATGCTATCATCGAAAAAAAAGAGCAGAATGACTAAACACACTGCCGGACGGCGGCTGAATCCGTTCATTGATTTTCAAAAAAAAGGAGGATGAGTATGCGTGGATCAGTATATTACCAGACAGGGCTTCTGGCAAAAGCGGTGTTTGCCGAAGGGGCTAAAAAAACGGAGCGAATCGATCCGAATCATCCCCATTATCAAAAGATTGCGTCTTACCGTACCCTATGCACATATCGCGAAGTGTGGAACAATTTTCTCAATTACCTCAAAGAACATTGGGGAGTTAAAAATGCCGAAGAGATCACCGGTGCGATGGTCGCCGACTACATGCTATACAAGATCGAATACTATCCGAGCGAGCAGTATTTGGAGAAGATATCCTCCGCCTTGGGCAAACTCGAAATTGCCCTGAAGCACTATACCTTGTCCCAATACGGTGAAGCCAGGGAATACGATTTCTCTATCCGACAGGAAATCCTCGATACAACCCGAGATCTTGATCTGGTTGCCGACAACTACCACAACCGCGCCTACAAAGATCCGGAACTCTTGATCGAATCGCTCAAAGATCCTCATCACCGTTTAGCGGCACGAATCCAATATGAGGGAGGAGCGCGTATCGAGGGGGTCAGCCTCATCAAACCCGATCAGCTGCATGGAATATGCCACGATCCGATCACCAAAACCGATAAAGGGGTCATTTTTACCAAGGAAAAAGGGGGAAAGGAAGGGGATGTGCTGATCGGTGTTGATACCTATATCGAACTTGAAGAGCATTTGAAAATGAACAAAACTTTCAAACTCGACCGACGGCGCTACAGTCATGCTATCCGTAGCACCTGTGAGCGAATCGGACTTAATCCGGAAGGTTCGCACGGTTTGCGCTGGAATTTTGCGAAACGCAGACTTTTCGAATACGCCAAAGCGGGCTTCACCTACGAGCAAAGCCTCCAAACGGTGAGTTGGGAGATGAAGCACAATCGGGCCTCAATCACCGAGCACTATCTGGGGCATTAACCATTATGAAAACGGTCAAAACAGATAATTTACTTACTGACAATGCTTGGTGATGACTTGCTGAAGTGATCCTCCAGTTGCCGCAGCCACACAAGCTTCATATGCGATTTGTAAAGCAGCCGCTTCTCCTCTAAAGACTGAGATTTGTGCTTGACACATATTCATTGCATGCTGTTCATTCATAGCGCCACCACGCACTCCCAGTCCAACGTTCCATCCCGTCTGTGCAGTTTCAAAACATCCTGCAAATACATTGGACGAAAGAATCCCTATCACCAAAAATCCACTTACTATTTTCATCATATTAAACTTCTCCTTGCGTTTTTGAAGCATTCAATGCTTTTGTTATATTGACTCAACCCACTAAAGCTGGGAAGCTTCCTTATTCTTTTTTTGCTGCTGTTCATTTGCCGTCTGCTGCTTGAATTTTTTCATCAAGTTTTTATCGACGTAATTCATGTCCATTTCAAAGCTCATATGGGGAGCATTTAGAGTAATCTCCGTATTTCCGTCAATAAACTTGACGTATTTGTCTCCAACGAATGGAATGCTGGAATTCACAAGCTTGTACTTCTTTTTTAATGTGCCAAATAAATAGTCGAATTTATCCTTCGACAATGTGGACAATACCGCTTGTAATTTTCCATCCGAACCAAACACAATCGTTGCTGAATGTAATCCTTCCAAAGACAATTCAGACGGGTCAAGCTCATACATAGCACCTTTGCTGTATTTATTCACACCTGCCTCTTTAATGGAGTATTTGGCTTTGACATCAGCCGCGGTTGCTTTTCCGATTTGCATCCCAAATGGTGCTGGATCAGCATGTATTAACGTCACGGCGGACAGCAAAGCTATGAGGGCAATTGTTGTATTTTTCAATGAGTCTCCTTTTATTTTTTATATGGTCTATTGTAATAAGCATGATCTTTTCGAATGGATTCAATAATTCGTTGCTGCTCTTCTTGAGCCAGTTGATAGGTCGAAGTTTGTAAAAATCGATCTAAATTCCAATCATGAACAATGGCGGTATAGTCAATATTGAGATTCTTGAAATCCCCCAATCTAGAACGATTATGTGCCCAGATAATCGAGCGATAGACCTGAATTGCGGGATAACGTTTCTGGAGAAACGATTGAAGCAAATCAGACGATTCATTGACCTGTCGACTTGGGCTTCGTCCTCGTTTATCAGCTATTGGCACATTAGACTCAACCATATTGCCGTATTTATCGTATTTGGTTCTCCACCATCTATCCCCGTCACAGAAAATGGTGCCGTTGTTGTATTTGATTTCGATAGCAAATACACCTCGCGGACCGACCAAAATCTGATCGATCTCTCCTCTGGCATTTTTATAGCCGCCGATCAATGTCCACTGATCATCAAGATTTTCAGCTAAAAAATTCTCTACCCGTTTTTCCCCTTCATTGCCGGCACTCCAAATCTTTTCTTTATCTCCGGCAGCTTGCATTCTGGGGCGTGAAGGCTTAGGTGCCGCATAGGCACCGATAACGCTGAAAACTCCGCCAATGATTTCCCATATATGACGTTGCTTCCATGCGTCAGAGAATCGGGAACGCGCCTGTACTTTACGAGCATCTCGTTTTATGATTGCTTCGTTGTAAGAAAAGAGACTGGTATGATATTGTCGCTGTCTCTCTTGCACGGCCGCGTCAATTTGTGAAGCCGTATGATCAGATAAAACGATTTTTTTCATGATACTTACTGCTTACCATCAAAATTTCGATCTATCCCGCCCGCTTTATCAGCGTCGAAATGATCTGAGCGCCGTTTGAATAAAACTAAACTTGTGACAACTATCAAAAAGACCAGAGGCACAAGCTGAACAATCAAATCCATCTCAATCCTTCAACTCATTTGCTTGAATGGATAAAGCTGCTTTTTTTTCTTTGATTCCGATCCAAATACCTGCACCTGATGCAATGGCGATTGCAGGAAGTCCCCAAGAAAGGTTTCCATTGGTCATGAGCAATAGTGCAATCCCAAGCTGGACAGAACCGAAAACGATTTGTAATTGATGATTTTTCTGATAAGAAAAAATTGCAAACAATATAGAAGCTGCAATCAATAAATACGCAATCCCCCCGATATGTGAGCCATTTTGGGTCATATTGATTTGTTCACCCATAAATTCTTGTGTCCAGCTATACCATGGCACAAACCAAAAAAACGTATTTGCAATCCCTATCAACAATCCTTGCATCATCTACCTTTTCTTTATGGAATAAATCAAGCACAAGCATCCACTAAATATTAATGAAGCCTGACGAATGAGTGTTATTCTATTTTTATAATCCTTTTTACTCACTTAATAGTGATTGTTTTAAAATATGCCTCTCCATTAGAATCGCTTATTCAAACAAGAATGGCGGTCATAGTGTCCAAAAAAGAGGAATATCCCGATGTCAAAGCGTATTACGACGCTTTAACCAATCACATAAAAGCGCTTCGAAAGGAGCGTAACATCAGCCAGTTGAAACTGGCTAATATTCTCGGACACAGCTCTACCTCTTTTATTGCGCGCATCGAACTCCGTCAGAATCAAGCCAATTACAACCTTGGCCATCTGATCCTTCTTGCCAAAGAGTGGGATCTCGATATCCATGATCTGCTTCCGCCGCTTTGATGCGCGCTAAAAGATCTTTCTGAAAATTTTCATCACATTCTGATTAAATCGGATCCAGTCCCGACAAGCATAAAGCACCAATCCGGTTACATTCCCTCCCAGCATCACCGCTGCGGATGTTTTATCCCCCGCAATGTACGTCACCGCCGTGGGTATCCATGTCATCATGACAAATTTTTCTTTGAAACCCAGTTTCATGCTATACTACCTCCGAACATCACTTCACTCTCCCTAATTTCCTCCGTCAAACAGATACGGGAGGGTGAAGGATAGCATCGTTTTTCTCGCACTCTTTACCATCTCATCGAAACTTCATATCCCCGTTTTTGCTTCCGATTCAGAAGTTCTTCATAGGCTTTCATAGCTGCACTTTGATCCCCAAACACTTCAGAGATCATCCGCATCGGCGTGGCCCTGTTCAAAGATCCGAAACTTCGTATCAGAAGCCACTCTCCAAAGAGATTGGGGACCACTTCCAGGCGGTACCAGCGCTTACGGTCGTTGACGGTCCGGGTCATCGTCAGCTGCATTTTTTTTCTCATCGTCGGTCTGCGGGTTTTTCTCTTCATCACGCCACAGAGCAAAGCGGAGCATCATCAACACGCCTGTTACACTCACCAATACCATCCAGTAGGGAACAGCAGAGGGTTCTGGGAACGGTTTGCCGATCACGCTGCACACTCCCGGATCATTGATGATCACATCCCCTTTGACAAACCCTACCCCCTCCTCATAGCTCCATCCATTTAAAGGATCAACTTTGGCACTCTCCCCCCTCCACATCCCGCACACAAGAGCGCTTCCCTCATGGAACTGCTCCATCAAAAAACGCTCCCCCAAGTATTGGATGTGATTGGTGTACGCAATCCCTGTTACACCGGCGAGTGAAATCACCCCTGCAAATACCAGTTCCCCTTTTTTCGAGAAGAGAATGAACCCTACCCCGATCATCAGAAAAAAAACCATTGTCCATAGATGAAGCGAATTCGCAGCGACCATCTCCAGTTTCATCTTAGCGCTCCTCGATGCTCTGGGATATCAGCTTCAGGCGTTCATGAATCCGATACACTGTGTTCAAGCAGCGGTAGCGGCTGTGAACCTGGCGTTTGAGGATTCCATGAACCGAGTACCATCGAATGCCCAGAAAGCTGTGTTTGCGGATGAGCGCTTCGGGATGGGCGCACAACAGCTTTTCATAACTCAACCCCGAAGCGTCATGGATCGTATAGAGTTCCTGATCCCCTTCGACTATCAGCGATCCATCCTCTTCGCGTGTAATCGTCGCATTGGTGTAAATATCTTTGTACCCCTCGCACTCCACAAAGTAAAACCGCTCCCCCCTGGGATTGATGATCATCTCTTTACGCCCTTCGTCAATCAGGACATCGATGCCATTGTAGATAACCTCTGCCATTAGATTGCTCCCTTTGGATTTGATTAATAAACATATGATTATATATATTAGTATTATATACCCATATATAAGCAATGTCAACGCCTCGACTACCTATTTGTATATATTTAATCACTTTTAAATACCTATATGTAATTTTATGGCGTTGTGCAAAGAAATGCCTGAATGTATTCACATTTGATTATATAAATACAAATAAAGAGCATCAAAAAATAAAAACAGCCCATTTAGTAAACATTTGAAGAGATTGGGTTAGAATTTTGCAAACGAATAAGTATGGGATGGGAATGGACAAATACGCTTTCAACGATATGCTCAGATCTGCCGGTCTCAGCAAAAAAGAGTTTGCTGAGATTTTAGGAACGACCGGCGGTACGATCAGCAACTGGGGGAATGAAGGAAGAGAGATCCCCTACTGGGTCGAATCATGGCTGAAGCTCTATATTGAGAACCTGCATTGCAGGAAGATCCGGGAAGCTATTAAAGAAAGCGGAGTGTGTGACAAACTGTAATGTCGAAAAACAGTTGTTTTTCGCACACTGTCTCCAAATCTTCCAAATCGATCTGTCAAATAGCAATAAAATATACGAAAAACACTGTCGGAATGATACAATATACGAATACTGAAATTTGAGGTTTTCCGACATGCTGATAGGATACATGCGCGTTTCGACTGACGGTGA
>NZ_SLTI01000015.1 GCF_004347735.1 Sulfuricurvum sp. IAE1
CTCTTAAGTGGTCCGCAATAACTCTATATGAGCAAATATTATCTTTAGTAGCTTTTTTGTTTGCAATTTTTTCTAAAGTTTCAATGATAGGTTTAAAGTTTGAAGAGTCAAAATTATTAAATACACCCTCTTTTATTGCAATAACTCGCTCTAAACCCATTCCAGTGTCAATAGATGGTTTTGGAAGAGGAATTAGTTCACCTTCTTTTGTTCTTTCATATTGCATGAATACAAGATTCCAAATCTCTAAAAATCTATCACCATCTCCACCCATTTTATCTTCAGGGCTAGAAAAATGCTCTTCCCCTTGATCATAGAAAATTTCACTACAAGGACCACAAGCACCTGTATCTCCCATTGACCAGAAATTATCTTTATCGCCAAATCTTAAAATTCTTGAAGAATCAATATGTTTTGTCCATATTTCGAAAGCTTCATCATCGCTTTCATGTACTGTAACCCAAAGTTTTTCTTTAGGTAAAGCAATATTTTTAGTAATAAA
>NZ_SLTI01000016.1 GCF_004347735.1 Sulfuricurvum sp. IAE1
AAAGAAGAAGAAAAAGCTTTGAAAGTCCCTATATTAGGGGTGGTGCGGACGAAAGGACTTGAACCTTCACACCGTGAGGCACCAGATCCTAAGTCTGGCGTGTCTACCAATTTCACCACGTCCGCATAAAAAGTCTAAGGTGGTACGCCCTAGAGGATTCGAACCTCTGACCGATGCCTTAGAAGGGCATTGCTCTATCCAGCTGAGCTAAGGACGCGAAAGACTATATGGTGCGCCCGATAGGGTTCGAACCTATAACCTACGGATCCGAAGTCCGTTACTCTATCCAGTTGAGCTACGGACGCACATCCTTCTAAAACATCGCGTATCAAAAGGTATCCAAACAGAAACATGGGGTGGATGATGGGAATTGAACCCACGACCCCCAGGACCACAATCTGGTGCTCTAACCAACTGAGCTACACCCACCATGAAAAAATCTATTTGAATGATACAGGAAAGAAAAAAACGTGGTCGGGGCGAGAGGACTCGAACCTCCGGCCCCTTGGTCCCAAACCAAGTACTCTAACCATACTGAGCTACGCCCCGACCTTCCTAATTTACCCGAAAGCGAGCTAAATTAGTGAGGCGAAATTATATCGGAAAGAAAAAATCTTGTCAAGAGATCTGTTTACAATGGTAATGTTTTTGGGGAAACGGAGGGGAAAGGGGAATGGAGACAAGAAAACGCCATTAAACTTTATGTATAATCGGGACTTATTATCGAGGCATAGCGGCCATAAGAGGCGCAGTTCCAGCGAAGGGGTGAGAGGGGAATGAAGAAGTATTTTCGGAAAAAAGAGATGTCGGGGGTCGGCGGGGAGTTTCAACGTCGCCTCGGCCTGATGGACGTTACGTTTATCGGTATCGGTGCGATCATCGGGGCCGGAATTTTCGTCATTACCGGTCAGGCGGCCGCGACGATGGCGGGGCCTGCGATCGTCCTCTCCTTTTTACTCGGGGCCGTGATGATCGGGATTACGGCATTGATCTATGCGGAACTGAGCGCGGCTTATCCGGTGGCGGGGAGTGCCTACAGTTTCACGTTTGCCTCGCTGGGGGAGATGTTCGCCTGGTTCGTCGGGTGGAATCTCCTTCTCGAATACGGCGTCGCGACGGCGGCGGTCGCAACGGGATGGTCGGGCTATCTGCGCGGGTTTTTGGAAAACAGCCTGGGAATCCATGTCCCTCTGGCGCTCAGCGGAGCCTATAATCCGGAGGCCGGAACCTACATCGATATCAGCGCGTTCGGGATCATATTGGCCATTTTTGTGCTGCTGGCGATCGGGATCAAGGAGAGCGCTCGGGTCAATTCGGCGATCGTCTTTATCAAGTTCGCAATCCTCATCACGTTTGTCGTAGTGGGAATCCCCCATATTGATTTCAACAATCTCGCCAATTTTTTCCCGTTCGGATGGGAAGGAGTATGGCACGGAGCGGCCCTCATTCTGTTTGCCTACCTGGGATTCGACGCGATCAGCACGGTCGCCGAAGAGACGAAAGAGCCGCAGAAAAATATCCCTTGGGGCCTGATTCTTTCACTGCTGATCTCGGTCATTTTCTTTATTCTGGTCAGCTTTACCCTCACCGCCATCGTCCCCTACGACAAACTGAACGTTCCTGATGCCCTGGCGTTTGCGCTGTATCAGGTCAACGAGCCCTTTGCCGCCAATATCATCGCCCTGGGGGCGGTCATCACGATCACGACGGTGATGCTGGTCATGGGGCTCGGGTTTACCCGGGTGCTGTTCGCGCTGGCGCGGGACGGACTGCTGCCGAAAAACCTGAGCGCCATCCATCCCACTTACAACACGCCGTTCAAGGCGACGCTGATCGGGGGGGCGCTGTTGAGCCTGATGGCGGGACTGGTTCCCCTCAAAACGCTTGCGGAGCTGGTCAACATCGGGACCCTGTTCGCCTATCTGATGGTCGCGGTGGCGATCATCGTCCTGCGCCGCCAGAATACGGTTCAGCCCGCCTTTAAAGTTCCGGCGTTTAAAATCCTGATGCCGCTCAATTTTATCCTCATCATCTTCATGATGGCGGGGCTGCCGTTTGAGACGTGGCTCCGCTTTATCGGATGGTCGCTGATCGGAATGGCGATCTACGCTTTTTACGGATCAAAACACAGTGAGCTGAACCGATGAGCGCGAGTGTAGTGAAACAGGTTCTGACACTCCCCGTCATCGTCATCGCGATGGGGTATTTCGTCGATATTTACGACCTGATTTTATTCGGGGTCGTACGGGTCGAGAGTCTCACCGAACTGGGGCTTGATAAAGAAGGGATTACCTACTGGGGCTCGATCATCCTCAACGCCCAGATGGCTGGGATGCTGATCGGGGGGATCCTTTGGGGGGTCCTAGGGGACAAGCGGGGGAGATTGTCGGTGCTGTTCGCATCGATCATCCTTTATTCGGTGGCGAATCTGCTCAACGCGTTTGTCACCAACGTCGAACAGTACGCGATTTTGCGTTTTATCGCGGGGATCGGTCTGGCCGGAGAACTGGGAGCGGGGGTGACGCTGGTCGCCGAAATCCTTCCCAAAGAGCTGCGGGGCTACGGGGTGATGACAATCGCGGCATTCGGTGTTCTTGGGGTCGTCGCGGCCAACATCGTCGCCGATCTGTTTGCGTGGCGCAACGCTTACATTATCGGCGGGGTACTGGGGTTCATGCTGCTTGTGCTCCGCTTCCGCGTCCGGGAATCGGAGATGTTTACCCATCATGTCAGCGACGACATCAAGCGGGGGCAGTTTTTTGCCCTTTTCACCCATAAAAAGCTGTTTTCCAAATACGTCAAGGCGATCGTAATCGGAATGCCGCTGTGGTACGTGGTGGGCGTTTTGGTGATGTTCTCCCCCGAATTCGCCCAGGCATTGTCGATTCAGGGCGAAGTGAGTGCGGGGGCGGCGTTGATGTATACCTACATCGGCCTCTCCGTCGGCGATCTGGCCAGCGGCTATCTGTCTCAGCAGATGCGAAGCCGGAAGCGGGCGTATGCCGTGTTTATGGTGCTGTCGGTGGCGAGCGTGGGGTATTATTTCACCCTTTCGGGTGCCAGCGTCGAAGCGTTTTACGTCGCGGCCTTTTTTCTGGGGGTCTTCTGCGGCTACTGGGCCCTCTTTATCACGATGGCGGCCGAGCAGTTCGGCACCAATATCCGTGCGACGGTCGCCACGACGGTCCCCAATTTCGTCCGCGGTTCGGTCGTCCCCATCACCTCAAGTTTCATGCTCCTCAAAGAGAGCATGGGGGTTCTGGGATCAGCGGCTATCGTGGGGACGGTGACGTTTGCGATCGCGTTGGTCGCGTTGTATTACACGCGGGAGACGTTTCATGAGGATCTGGATTATATAGAAGCGTGATATCTACTTTTCTGTTTGCTCAGAAAAGTAGATAGAAGTTATTAAAATTGGATCATTCCGTCTACCGGAGAAGAAGCCGTCGCATACGGACGTTTCGGAATCCGCCCCGCCATATAACTGAGTCTCCCCGCGATGACCGCGTGTTTCATCGCCTCGGCCATCGCGATCGGATCTTTCGCCTGGGCGATCGCCGTATTGGTCAAAATCCCATCCGCTCCAAGCTCCATTGCCGCCGCCGCATCCGAAGCGCATCCGATCCCCGCATCGACGATCACGGGGACCTTGACCGCTTCGCGGACAAACACGATGTTATAGCGGTTTTGTACCCCTAGCCCCGAGCCGATCGGTGCGGCCAGCGGCATGATGGCATGGGCTCCCGCATCTTCGAGGCGGCGTGCCATGATCGGATCATCCGAGGTATAGGCCATGATCGTAAAGCCATCTTTGGCGAGGACTTCGCATGCCTTGATCGTCTCCAAGACATCAGGATAGAGGGTTTTTTGGGTATCGCCGATCACCTCGAGTTTGATGAGGTCGATCCCCGTCGCCTCGCGGGTGAGACGGAAGAGGGTGATCGCCTCTTCGGCGGTCGTACATCCGGCGGAATTGGGGAGAAATTTCACGTTTGTCCCTGCAAACGTATCGCGCAGGTTCGGTTCATTGGGGTTGGTAATATTCAGACGGCGTACCGCGACGGTGATGAGTTCCGAACCGCTGGCGAGGGTTGCTGCCTTGGTGGTTTCGAACGAATCGTATTTGCCGCTGCCGACGATCAGGCGGCTTCCGAGTGTGTACTTTCCGATTTGCAGGGTATGCATAAATAGGGCTCCTTGGGAGTTTAATGTGGGACTTATAACATAGAAACTCTTAGGAATTCTATGCTTCCTTCAGTAAGGCGATGACGCTTAAGGGTAGGATATCATGCTCGATGGCGCGTATTTTGGCCGTAAAACTTTCGAGCGTTTCGTTCTCGCTTTTGACGAAGCTTTTTTGCATGATCACCTCGCCGCCGTCGAGTTCGTCGCTCACCCAGTGGACGCTGACGCCGCAGGTTTTTTCGTCGCTCTCGAAACTTCTCTCGATCGCACGGGCCCCTTTGAATGCGGGAAGAAGCGAGGGATGGAGGTTGATGGAGCGGACCTGTGAGGTGAATACGGGGGTGAGAATCCGCATAAAGCCGCACAGCACGACCAGATCGGGCTGATATTCGTCGATGAGTTTTACCAGCGCCGCGTCATAACTTTCGCGGCTCTCATAGTCGCGGTGATCGAGTACGTCGACCGGGATTCCCGCCGCACGGGCTTTGGCGATTCCGCCCGCTTCGGGATTGTTGGTGATGGCGCAGACGATGGCGCAATGTTTGAGGTGAAGTTTGTCGATCAGGTTCGCGAGGTTGGTTCCCTCGCCGCTGAAGAGGGCAACGATTTTTTTCATAAGCGGGTGATTCTTTCTATCAGGTCAAACGGAGTGAGAGCGTAATTATGCCCTTCAAACCCTTTGGCCGCAAGGGTGTGGGCGAGCGAACCCTGCAAGGCGGCATCGAGCGGGTCGTATCCCTGGGCCAGCAATGCGCCGATGAGGCCGCCGAGGACGTCCCCGCTCCCTCCTTTGGCCAACGCGACGGTTCCGTGGGGATTGATAAAAAAGCGGTCGTTGCGGCCGATCACGACGTTAGCTCCTTTAAGAACGAGGACCGCAGCGGGGTAGGCCGCACAAAACTGTTCGGCGTATTCGAAACGGCTTTTTTGGAGCGTCGGCACGTCGATGTCGGCGATGCCGCAGCAGCGGAGTATCTGCGTGAATTCTTTGGGATGGGGGGTCAGGACGATTTGACTTCGTTTGAGGAGTTTTGGGAGGAGCGGATGATAAAAAATATCGGCATCCAGCACCATCGGCAGTTCGTTGCTCAAAAACGTTTCGAGTTCGCCGTCGTCGAATTCGCATCCTAGCCCCATCCCCATCGCTACCGCCGTAACCGTGGAAGGGACGGAATGGCTTTGCATCAGTTCAAAGGGGATTGACACGTTTTCGTTGCTGATGAGGCTTACCAGCCCCGTACCGAAGCGCAGGGCGGCCGAACCGGCGATGACCGCCGCTCCCGTTTTTTCGCCGCAGACGACGGCGAGATGGCCGTAACTTCCTTTGTGCGCCGAAGCACGGGTCCGAAGGGGCAGGGAAAGATCGGACTTTTCGAGCAGTTGCCATGCCGAAGGGATTTCGTAAAACGAACGGCCGATCCCAAGATCGCAGGTGAGAATCTCTCCGCACACCTCCTTGGCTGCGTCGCTGTAGAGAGAACGTTTAAGCCCGCCCATCGTCACGGTAAGGTCTGCGCGGAAAGTATAGCTATCGGGCATGCCCGAAGGATGTAGGCCGCTGGGGATATCGCAGGCGATTTTGAAACCGTCCAGGGCGTTGAGTTTTTCCATCACTTCGATCGCGGTCGGTCCCAGTGCACGCGAGAGCCCGCTGCCGAAAAGGGCATCGACGACGACGTCGTAGGGGCCTTCGATGGGGGTATGTTTGTACCCCATCGCTTCGAGGCGCTCGCGTTGGCGTTGCGCGAGAGGGGAGCTCGCCCCGAAAGGGAGGTGGACGCTGATACGGTAATCTCCCGCCAGCAGACGGGCGAGTGCCAGACCGTCGGCGCCGTTGTTGCCGCTGCCACAGACGATGAGAACGGAGCAGCCTTCTGGAAAACGGCATCGGATCTGGGCACTGATCCCCGCAGCGGCGTGTTCCATCATGATTTCTTCGGAAAGGGCGTATTTGGAAACGCCGCGCTGATCGAGCGAATTGACTTCGAGATAGAGGTTGCGCATGGTCGGCCCTGAATTAATAAGGTTATTCGGCTATAATTATTTTTATGAACAACGATTATATCGCAATAGCCAAAAACACACTTGAAATCGAAGCCGCGATGCTCAATGAAGCGAAGGAACGGTTAGGGGATGAAATTTCCCGTGCCGTCGAAACGATCCTCTCGTGCCGCGGAAAACTGATCGTCACCGGAGTCGGCAAATCGGGATTGATCGGTGCCAAGATCGCGGCCACGTTCGCATCGACCGGAACGCCGAGCTTTTTTCTGCATCCTACCGAGGCGCTTCACGGGGATCTGGGGATGATCGGGCGCGATGACGCGGTGCTGGCGATCAGCTACAGCGGAGAGAGTGAGGAACTCAGCTCGATCCTGCCGCACATCAAGCGTTTCGACATCCCCCTGATCGGAATGACCCGCAACGCTTCCTCGACGCTGGGGCGCACCAGCGATATCGTTCTCGACATCAACGTCAGCAAAGAGGCGTGCCCGCTCGATGCGGCTCCCACCTCGTCGACGACCCTGACGCTGGCGATGGGGGACGCCCTGGCGGTATGCCTCATGCGGGCGCGGAATTTTCAAAAAGAGGACTTTGCTTCGTTCCACCCCGGGGGTGCGCTTGGAAAACGGCTTTTTGTGAAGGTTGCAGACCTGATGCGCCGTGAGAATCTCCCGGTCGTCGATCAAAATACCCCGCTCAAAGAGGCGATTTTAACTCTTAGCGAAGGGCGTCTTGGAACGGTGATGCTGACCGATGAAGAGGGGAAACTCTCGGGGCTGCTCAGCGACGGGGACATCCGTCGGGCGCTGATGAACGAATCGTTCTCCCTGGACGCTCCGGCGAAAGAGTATGCAACCAAGCATCCCCTGAGCATCGACGATGCATCGATGCTTGCCAGCGACGCGCTCGTGCTGATTGAAAACAAAAAAATCCAGTTGCTGGTCGTCACCGACAATACCGGCGTCATTCAGGGTGCATTGCACCTTCATGCCCTTGTGGAGGCAGGTATATCATGATGCGTCTGAACAAATTCATCGCCCATTACTCGACCTATTCGCGCCGTGAAGCCGATCAGGCAATTCAGGACGGTTACGTCCGGATCAACGGCGAGATCGAAACGAACCCCGCGACCCAGGTGGACGAAAAACACGATCAGGTGATGATCAGCGGCAAAAAGATCGTCCCGCAGGATCAGTTTACCGTCATCGTCTATAACAAGCCCAGAGGGGAGCTCGTTACCAAAAAAGATCCGCAGGGGCGGCGTACGATTTACGATTCGCTTTCTAAGCAGTACCGCCATTTCATCCCCGTCGGACGGCTCGACTTTGCCAGCGAGGGGCTGCTGCTGCTCACCGACGCATCGCGTGTCGCGACGGCGCTGATGACGTCCAAGATGGAGCGGGTGTACAAGATCAAGATCAAAGGCCCCGTCTCCGAGGCGATGATGAAGGCGATGGACGAGGGGATCACCGTCGAGGATGCGAGTGCGGGCGCGCATGAAAAAAGTGAGATCACCTCGATGACCTTCGCGCCGTTTTTTGCCTATCAGATTCAGAAAAACCAGGGGGATTATTCGGTCCTCAAGGTGGCGATCGGGGAGGGGCAAAACCGCGAACTCCGCCGCTTTTTCGCCCATTTCGGCGCCGAAGTCGTTGATCTCAAACGGCTCAGTTTCGGCGGGATCGATCTGAACAACCTCCCTACCGGAAAAGTCCGCTTTCTCGAACGCAATGAATACGCTTCATTGCGCGACTTTTTAGATACTATAGAGAAAGTCGAAAAACATAAAAAAGAGAAAAAAGTTCCGGAAGCCGGAGCAACCCGAAAACCGGGTGGCGAAAAGCCAAAACCCGCAAAAAAATCGATCAAAGGTAGCCGTAAACAATGAAAATCATGAAATTTCCGACCAGTCATAAAACACAACTGATGGATATCAGTGAACAAGTTAAAGAAGCGGTCATCACTTCGGGTGTCAAAGAGGGGATCTGCGTCGTTTTCACCCCGCATACGACCGGGAGCGTCTTTTTGTTCGAAAACGCCGACCCGAACCTGCGCCGCGACCTTCTTGCGGCATTGTCGAAAACCATTCCCGGCGACGAACATTACACCCATGTCGGGGATAATGCCGCGGCGCATCTCAAATCGTCGCGGATGGGAGCGTCGGTAAGTATCCCCGTTCACGAAGGACGCCCCATGTTCGGTAAATGGCAGGGGGTCTTTTTCGGTGAATTCGACGGTCCAAGACAGGAGCGCGAAGTGGTTATCAAGGTTATTGCGGGTTAATCGTGGCGGACTTTACCTATCTGCTTCGTCCGAAAAAGTTTGACGAGGTGGTGGGGCAGAATCATCTGTGTTCCGTAGATGCTCCCCTGCGTTCGCTCTGCGAAAGCGGCAATCTCACCCACTCTTTTTTTTACGGCCCTCCGGGATGCGGCAAGACGAGCCTTGCCCGCATCATCGCCGAGACGATGGGACTTCCCTTTTATGAATTCAATGCCACTTCCCTCAAAATCGATCAGCTACGTAAAATTTTCGATCAATACGAAAATGCCCTTACCCGTCCGTTGATCTTTATCGACGAGGTTCATCGTCTGGCGAAGAATCAGCAGGAGGTGTTACTCCCGGTTATGGAAAAAAACACCGCGTTAGTGATCGGTGCATCGACGGAAAACCCCTATTTCAGCCTTACGGCGGCGATGAGATCACGCTCGTTGCTGTTTGAACTCAAAGAGATCGGTGAGGAGGCGTTAGCCGTTTTGTTAGTACGAACGGGGGTGGAAACAGATGAGGAAGGGCGCGAATACCTGATCCGCAGTTCGGGCGGTGATGCCAGGGCGATGCTCAAACTTCTCGAGGTGGCGACGGCACTGAAAAAACCGATCACCAAAGAGCTGCTTACGTCATTGCGTCCGGCGGCACAGGCACGGGGAAGCTCCGAAGCGGGAGTCCACTACGATCTCGCTTCCGCCCTCATCAAAAGCATCCGAGGTTCTGACCCCGATGCGGCGATCTACTATCTCGCCCGCCTCATCGAAGGGGGAGAACCGCCGGAGTTTATCGCGCGCCGCCTCGTGATCCTCTCGAGCGAAGACGTCGGCAACGCCAACCCTCAGGCATTGACGCTGACGACATCGGCGATGAGCGCCGTCAAATCGATCGGCTATCCCGAAGCGCGTATCATCCTCGCTCAGGCGGTGATCTATCTGTGCGCATCCCCCAAATCGAACACGGCATACAATGCGATCAACGCAGCGCAGCATGCGGTACGCAACGGAGTGATTCTGGAGATCCCCGAAACGATCCGCCAACAGAACGAAAACTATCTCTATCCCCACGATTTCGGCGGATGGGTCGAGCAACAATACCTCTCCCAACCCCTCAAGTTCGTCGAATTCAAAAACAGCGGCTACGAAGCAAAGATGGGGGAATGGATCGACAAGGTGTGGAAAAAATAGTACCCATCTTTGCGCGGGCCTGCTGCCGAAGCAAACTCAGCGTCAGCGTAGCGAATCGGGACTTTGTTCCGATCGCGTATAAAATGATGGCAAAGATGGGGGAATGGATCGACAAGGTGTGGGGAAAAAAATCCCCTTAAATATTGTAATACGTCGCGTTCGGGTGGTAAACGACGAGTGCCGACGTCGACTGCTCCGGAACGATCTGGAACGTCTCGGAGAGGGTGATCCCCAGCTCCTGCGGTTTGAGGAGATCAAAGAGCGGAACGTTGAGTTCCAGGTCGGGACACGCCGGATAGCCGAAACTGTAGCGCGACCCCTGGTATTTGTTCATCTGCACGTCGGCTAACGTCGAGCCTTCATTATCGCTGATTCCCAGATCCAGACGGATCTGTTTATGGGCGATTTCGGCGAGCGCTTCGGCGAGTTCCACCCCAAGCCCGTGAACGAGGTAGTACTCGGAATATTTTCCGGCATCGTAGAGCTCCTTTTCATAGACGCTGAGTCGTGAACCCGCGCTTACGCAGGTGAGGGCGAGCAGGTCGTGAGACTCGCGGTGGAAAAAGTCGCTGAGCGCCCGGTGCGGGGCTTTGCGCTGACGCGGGAAGGTGAACTGATGCGCTGCGCGTCCGATCACGCTTTCGAGAGGCTCGCGATTGCGCTCGCTTTCATTATTCCACCCCTCGCCCTCATCGAACACCAATAATGTCGTATCGTCGCTGCGGCAGGGCCAGTAGCCGTAGATCACTTTGGGATCGAAGAGCCCTTCGTTCACAAACTGCGATTTCAGCCGTTCGTAGGCCGGCCACACGACGTCGTTTAGCTGCTTGTCGTACGCCTCTTTGGTAAGCCCTTTGGAGTTGTATCCCCAGCGTTGTTTAAAGAGGATTTTGTGGTTGACCCATTCGAACGCCAGATTCATCATCTGCGGCGTTATGGACATGACGCGACGCCCCCAGAACGGAGGTGTCGGAATACGGACGTCGCGCGAGGGCATTTTGATCTCTGCGAACGGTGGGATGATGACTGTTTCTTTGATATTTTCTTCCCACTCGTTGCGCGCGTTGCCGTGCAGATCGGTATCGAAATTCCCCGCTTCGATCCGTCCCATGGCCGTGACCCCGTCGAACGCGTCTTTACAGTAGAAAATAGGCCCCTTGTAGATCGGACGGCAGAAATCGTCGATGAAGCTGCGGGTGAGCGCCGCACCGCCGAGTAGAATCGGGATTTCGATCCCCGATGCGGCGAGCGCTTCGAGATTCTCTTTCATCACCTGGGTCGATTTGACGAGCAATCCGCTCATTCCGATCGCCGAGGCGTTGGAGTTTTTGACCGCTTCGACGAAACTCTCCAGTTCCACCTTGATCCCCAGGTTGATCACTTTGAAGCCGTTGTTGGTTAGGATGATGTCGACGAGGTTTTTACCTACGTCGTGGACATCCCCTTTGACGGTTCCCAGGACCAAGACGGTTTCGGTCGTTTTTTCCTGCTTTGGGAGATAAGGGTTGAGGGCATCAACGGTCGCTTTCATCGTCTCGGCGCTTTGCAACACAAACGGCAGCTGCATCTGACCCGAACCGAAGAGTTCCCCGACTACCTTCATCGCATCGATCAGGATTTCATTGACGATACGTTCGGGGGCGATATGATGGCGGACTTCTTCGACGAGCGGGAGCATCCGCTCCTTGTCCCCATCCATCAGCAGCTTGGCTATTTTTTCTTCATCGCTCATCGCCAGATACGCTTCGTCTTCCGCGGCGGTGTCGATCGCTTCGCGGCTGTCAAAGTGGTTGATGAAGTTGAAGAGGGCAGCGCCATCGCTAAGGCGGTCAAAGAGGAGGTCTTCACAGATTTTTTTGTCTTCGTCGCTGATTTTGGCCATCGGGATGATGTGCTTGACGTTGATGATGACCGATGTAAGACCTGCCTCGATGCAGTGGTGCAAAAAGACCGAGTTGAGATACGGGCGGGCATCTTTGTGCAAACCAAACGAGATGTTGGAGAGTCCCAGAATCGCCCCTACCTCGGGATGGCGGGTGCGCAATTCGCGGATCGCTTCGATCGTCTGGATCGCCGCGTCGCGGTATTCCTCATCCCCCGAACCGACGGTGAAGGTAAGTAGGTCGAAGACCAGGTCTTCGGGGTTGATCCCGTGTTTTTGGGTGGCGAGGGTATAGATCCGCTCGGCCACTTCGAGTTTACGTTCTTTGGTTTTCGCCATCCCCGTTTCGTCGATGGTGAGACACACGAGGGTGGCCCCGAATTTTTTGGCCAGAGCGCACACTTTGTCGAACTTTTCAATCCCGTCTTCGAGGTTGACTGAGTTGATGATCGGTTTTCCCCCGATGAGTTTCAGTGCCGCCTCCAGCGCCGGTGTCTGGGTCGAGTCGGGCATCATCGGCAGGTTGATCTTCTGCGCGTAGAGGGCCATGACGGCATTCATGTCTTTGGTTTCGTCGCGGCCGGCAAATCCGACCGAGAGATCAAGGACATGCGCCCCCGCGCGCACTTGCTCTTGGGCTACCGAGAGGGTTCCCTCGTAGTCTTCGGCGAGCAGCAGTTCGCGAAATGCTTTGGACCCGGTGGCGTTCGAACGCTCCCCGACCAGCAGGGGGGCGGGTTCTTGCATCAGCGGCACGGTGCCAAACAGCGAGGCCAGAGCATTGGGCTGGCTGCCGATCGGTTTTTTGGGCTTGAGGGTGCTGACTTTGTTGACCAGCGCTCGGATGTGCTGGGGGGTCGTACCGCAGCAGCCGCCGAGGAAGCTCACCCCCTCGTATTCGAGGAAGCCGCACTGGCGATCGGCGAACTCATCGGGTCCCATCGGGTAAAACGAATACCCCCCGCGGTTTTGGGGCAGACCCGCATTTGCGTGAACCGAAATCGGTTTGCCCCAGACTGCCGAGAGGGTTTTGACGTGTTTGGCGTATTGCTCCGGGCCTGTGCCGCAGTTGAATCCGAGGCTGAGGATATCGAAGGGCTCCATGATTGCGGCGATCGTCTGCGCGTCGGTTCCGATGAGCATCGTTCCGGCCAGCTCGATGGTAACCGAGACCATGATCGGCAGGTCGGTTCCGCGTTCAGTGTTGGCGGCTTCGCAGGCGTGGAGCGCCGCTTTGATCTGGAGCGGGTCCTGGCAGGTTTCAAGGAGGAAGATGTCTGCTCCCCCGTCGATGAGCCCCAGGCAGCACTCGACGTAGCCTTGGAACATTTCGTCATAATGGATGTGCCCCAGCGAGGGGAGTTTCGTCCCCGGCCCGATGGAACCTAAAACAAAACGGGGATGATCCGGGGTAGAGAATTTGTCGCATTCGGCTTTGCACACCGCCGCCCCGGCACGGGAAAGTTCGTACGAACGGTGGCCGATTCCGTATTCGTCCAAAACCCATCGGAAGGAGCCGAAGGTATTGGTGGTGATCAGATCGGCCCCCGCAGTGAGATAGGCGTGGAAAATGGAACCCATTACTTCGGGACAGGTAACGTTGAGGAGTTCGTTGCATCCCTCCATTCCTTCCCATGCGCTTTCGGGAATTTTGTCGGCACGCTCCTGCAACTGCGTTCCCATGGCGCCGTCGATAATGACCGGACGACGGGTGATGGTATCGAGGAGGTAGGCTTTGACCGACATAAAAAAACCTTTGTTTCGCTAAATTGGCGCGATTCTAGCAAAAAGGAGCATAAGCGCTTATAAGGGAGCCGATATAATTGTTTGGATACACTCTTGGAATGAAAAGAGCGGTGCTGATTCTGGCGATATTGTCTTCATGGGTGTGGGCATCCGAGAAAATTACGCTGCAGCTCTCGTGGCTTCACCAGTTCCAGTTCGCCGGTTATTACGTTGCCAAGGAAAAAGGGTATTACGCCGATGCCGGGCTCGATGTCACGATTCAAGACGCCAAAAGCGCACACCATTCGATCCAGGCGGTGACGCAGGGAAAAGCGCAATACGGGGTGGGGCGCTCGTCTTTGGTGGTCAATTACGCCTCAGGCGCGCCGATCGTTATGATGGCGGCGATTTACCAGTCTTCCCCGATGGTGCTTCTTACCCGTAAAGACGCGAATATCCGAAGCGCGAAAGATCTCAAACACAAACGGGTGATGCTGACTCCCGACACGATCGAAGGGGCGGAGATGCAGGCGATGCTCCGCAGCGCCGGGCTCCACGATGCTGATTTGAAGCTTCAGCGTCATTCGTACGATCCGCGCTCGCTGGCCCGTAATGAGACCGACGCGATGGTCGCGTATCTGTCAAACGAGCCGTTTATCCTTCAGAAGATGGGGATCGAAACCCATCCGATCGATCCTAAAGAGTACGGGTTCGATTATTACAGCGATATTTTGTTCACGACGCAGCAGGAGATTGCCGAACACCCTCAGCGCGCGGATGCTTTTTACGATGCGTCGATCCGGGGATGGCTCTGGGCGTTCGACCATATCGAAGAGACGGCCGCACTGATCCACCGTTATTACAATCCGCAGGGTAAATCCCTCGAAGCCCTCATTTACGAGGGGAGAGTCCTGCGCGACCTCGCGTTCAGGCCCAACGTCAGTTTCGGCTCGATTGACCCGATGCGGCTGGAAATGATTGCCCAGGGATATCGTCTGATGGGGGTGGTGAAATCGACGCCCCCGTTCGGTCCGGCATTGTACAAACAAAGCTCGCTCCATCTCACGGCGGATGAGAGAGCCTGGCTCAAAGCCCACCCAGTCATCCGTGTAGGGATCGACCACGACTGGCCGCCTATCGAATCGGTCGATCAGAACGGACGCCATTTCGGAATCAGCGCTTCGTATCTGTCCCTTCTCGAAAAGCGCCTCGGCGTCCGTTTCGAAGTCGATTACAGCCGCCGGTACTGGAGTGATTCGCTTCAGGCGGTGTACAACAAAGAGCTCGATATGCTCTCTAGTGCGGCGATTACCGACACCCGTCGGGAGCGTCTTGCGTTCAGCCGGCCGTACATGAAGCAGACGATGGTCATCGTAGCCAATTCCAAAGTAGGATTCGTCAACGATCTGGGGGATCTGGACGGAAAGAAAGTCGCGGTGGTCCGTTCGTATGCCACCGAAGAGATATTGCGCAAACATTATCCGAAAATCATCCCGGTCGTTGCCGATTCGGCCCTTGAAGCACTCAACAAAGTCGCTTCGGGAGAGGCATACGCGTGTATCGAGGGGCTGGGAGTCGTCAGCTACCTTATAGAGCGTCACGGTATCAGGCATCTGAAGGTAGTCGGCGAAACCCCCTACCAGTACGAGATCAGCTTTGCGTTTCGCAAGGATTGGGAGATGCTGGCCTCGATCAGCGATAAAGTACTCAGTTCCATCACCCCGGCCGAATACGAAGAGATTCACGGACGATGGCTCGCCATGGATCCGGCACCGCAGGTCAATTATCGGGTCGTATGGTGGATCGTCGGTTTCATGGCGGTGTTGTTTGTTCTCATTGCGTACAAAAACCGCCGCTTGGACGTGCTGGTCCGAAAACGGACGGACGAACTGGAGATGTTCAATCAGCGGCTTCAGGAGGAGATTGAAAAAGCGGTCCAAAAAAACCGGAAACAGGAAAAACTCCTGATGCAGCAGGCCAAGATGGCCGAAATCGGCTCGATGCTCGAATCGATAGCCCATCAGTGGCGTCAGCCGCTCAATATCCTGGGGCTGTCGATGACGCGGTTGAGCCTGAACTGTCCGCTTGACCCCAAAAGCGATACGCGCAAGGTGATCGATATCGCCGAAGCGCAGATACAGTACATGTCCCAGACGATCGACGATTTCCGCAATTTCTTCAAACAAGACCGTAGCCGGATCCCGGTCAATATCAATGCGCTGGTTAACGATGTCGAAGCGCTTTTGGGGCCGCTTCTGATCCGTAAAAAGATCACGGTCGAGCGGGAGATCGACCCTTCCACCGAAGTCCTTGTCTATCCCAACGAACTCAAGCAGGTATTGATCAATATTATCAACAATGCGCGCGAGGCGATCGAGCTGCATCGCAGCAAAGAGCGCAAAATCATCATCCGATGCGTCAGCGACGAACGCTATTGCACGATCGCCATCGAGGATACGGGAGGGGGAATCCCCCCCGCGATCGCCGACAAGATATTCGATCCCTATTTCACGACTAAATTCGAATCACAGGGGACGGGAATCGGGCTTTACATGGCCAAAACGATCATCGAAAAGCATTTTCTCGGGAAATTGAGCGTGTACAACGCACAGAAAGGGGCCTGTTTTGAGATACGGCTCAACCGCTCGTCTGCGGGTGATGACAGTGCACCTCAAACCGATGGCGGCCGTCCCGATAGCGATGGTTCATCTCAAAACCGTGAGCGTCCAGAATCGACTTGACGATGTAAAGTCCCAGCCCGAAGCTTTCGGAATGGGAGCGGCTGTGAAAAAAAGGCTCGCTCAATGAAGCGAGGGTCCGGTTGGATTCCCATACGTCCCCCACGTTTGAAAAGATCAGTACATCGCCCTCTTGTTCGATCCGCATCGCGTGGTCGGGACTGTATTTAAGCCCGTTGTCGATGAGGTTTTTGAAGACGCTGACGAACGCATCGCAGTCTGCGGTAATGAGAGTGCCGTCAAAACAGGTTTCGACCCTCTGTTCTTCGCGTAAAAAGAGCAACGCACACGCCTGTTCGCTGATCTGCGAGGGGTCGCAGGAACGAAGATCAGGTCGGAGTTCTCCGGAGGTGATCTGCTCGACCCGCACAACCTCCTGGATCAGTTGCTCCATCCGGACGAACGCCCTTTCGAGAATCGATTTTTCTTCCCCTTTTTTCAGAAACGGAAGGGCAAGTTTGCCCACGGTAATCGGCGTTTTAAGTTCGTGCATGATATTGCGCAAAAAGAGCTGCCGCGCTTCGATGAGTGAACGGTTTTTACGCATTGCGGTATCGAGCGCCGTACTGATGAGGCCGATTTCATCCCGGCTTTTTGAAGCGATCGATTGGTATTGACCGTTGAGACCGTAATTACGGATGGAACGGATGAGGCGTGTAAGGGGGAAAAGGGTACGCACGATGGCAAAGTAGAGCACCAGCAAGGCACCCAGAACTGTGGCGAAAACGACGTCGGGCCATGACGAACGGTGCGCCGCTCCTGGTTTGGCGACCACCATCGGGGGAGACGCGCGGAGCAGATGGATGTAGAGATGATCGGAGTCTTTGAGTACGCGGATGATCCCCTCGCGCATCGAATCTTTGATTTCAACCGGATAGTCATCGGGAATACCCGCAAAAGCAGGCTCAAGCGATTGTATCAGCACATCTTCGGGAACAAGAACGCGGTACCCTTTTTCGTGCAGGAATGCTATCCGCTGCGCACGGGGATAAACGATGCTTTGGCGCAGTATTCCGAGCATGACGTGTGCTTCCGTGTGCAAACGCGATTCATGTTCTTTGCGAAGCTGAACGTCGAGGGCGTAAAATCCGATCCCGGCGCCGAGCATGACGACGACGAAAAAGAGGGTGATCCGGAAAAAAATACTCTGTCCCACGGTTTAACCCGAAAAACGGTATCCGCTTCCGCGTACCGAGTGGATATGCCGCGGCGTCTTAGGGTCTTGCTCGATTTTCTGCCGCAGACGGCTGATAATGACGTCTACCGTGCGAACGGAACTCTCCTGCGAAATCGATGCCGAATGTCCCGAGAGAAAATCGCGGCTGAGAGTCTGGTTTGGATGATCGATGAACAGAGCGAGAATTTCGTATTCGGCACGGGTCAGGGAAAGCGGTGCGCCGTTAAAGAGAATCGACTGCTCGTCCCGGTTCAGGGAGAAGCGCTTGGCTTCGTTTACCCGCTGCGGACGGTAGCGCCGTAGCACGCTCTTGATCCGGGCGATGAGTTCGCGGGGTTCGTAGGGCTTTGGAAGATAGTCGTCGGCACCGTAGCCCAGGGCTACGACTTTGTCGCGGATGTCGCTGCGGGCGCTGGAGATGATGATCGGCACGTCGGTGATGGTTCGAATTGCGCGGCACACTTCCAACCCGTCCATCTGGGGAAGGGTGAGATCGAGAATGATAAAATCGAACCGTTCGCGGGACAAGAGTTCCAGCCCTTCGGCGGGAGTAGGCAGGGCGGTGAGGGCTATGCCGTAGCTTTTGAGAAAATTGACCAGAAGCGTCGTAATGTCGGGATCGTCTTCGATCATCAGGGCAAACAGCATCGGTTTTTCTCGCAATGGTGGAATGGAAACGTCATTATGACGTATGGATGTTAACAATAAGAATACAGGGTAATTATGAGTAGTCAAGAAGGGGTGAATGCAGTTGCTCTTACGAGCAAAGAGAAACGTTAGTCGACCATCCAGCTGGAACGTTTGGATCGGCGAAGTTTTTTGAGCAGCATTTTGTCAAACGGCGTCATCTTTTCCATTATCGTACTCCTTTCGTATCAGATTGACGGTATCGTACCGATAAAAGATTACCGGACGATAACGGTTTTGACGAAACAATGACATTGTAAAAGAATAGATGTATAAAATATTCAAATAATTGATTAAAAAATGGGCATCTTAATCTTTTTATCCAAAATAATTTTTTTACGCGTCCGACAGAACGAATAACGCATAATCGCACCAAAAAGGAGACGGTCATGGAAAAAGCGTTATTGGGCGGAGGGTGTTTTTGGTGCATTGAAGCGGTTTACCACCGTGTGCGGGGAGTTGAGAGTGCTATCAGCGGATATGCGGGAGGGAAGCGGAAAAATCCAAGTTACGAGCAGGTCTGTACGGGGGCGACGGGGCATGCCGAAGTGGTCGAAGTGACGTTCGACCCCGACATCATCACGTACGGCGAAATACTCGAAATTTTCTGGGCGATCCACGATCCCACGACGCTGAACGCGCAAGGAGCCGACCGGGGGACACAATACCGCTCCGTCATCTATTATTACAATGAACAACAGCGTCAAGCTGCACTCGAGTCGATCCGAAAGGCCCAAAATGACTGGAACGATCCGATCGTCACCGAACTCTCCCCCCTAAGCGAATTTTATCCGGCGGAGCCGTATCACCAGAATTACTACGACGAACATCCGACACAGGGGTACTGCTATGCGGTAATCGCTCCGAAAATAGAGAAGTTCATGAAAAAATTCGCTGAAAAAGCAACGCGGTAATGTCGAGCGGCAAGAGCGGGGAAGAACCCCGCATCTGAGATATTAGTGTGAAAGTTCGACTTCGATACGGCGGTTTTCCGCACGTCCCTCTTTGGTTTTGTTGGTGGCGATCGGCGTCGATTCGCCTTTTCCGCTGGTGGAGAGGCGGTCTGCTTCGACGCCGCGCTCTACGAGCATCGATTTGACGACTTCGGCCCGTTTTTCGGAAAGTTTCTGATTGTAGGCTTCTTTTCCGACCGAATCGGTATGGCCGACGATCGCGGCTTTATATGCCGGGCTATCTTTCATGAACGTTGCAAAATTATCGACTTTCACAGTGCTGTCGGCATCGACCACCTTGTTCGAGTCAAACGCGAAATTCAGGTGAAGAGTCGCTTTGAGCGGACATCCATCGGCATCCACTTTAAACCCGGCCGGAGTATCGGGACATTTATCGGCGGGATCGAGAACGCCGTCTTTATCGCTGTCGAGATTGCACCCTTTGGCATCGACCGCAAAGCCTGCCGGAGAGTTGGGACACTGGTCCTTCGAATCAAAGACCCCGTCTTTGTCGCTGTCAAGCGGAGCGGCGACGAGAGGTTTGGGTTCAGGCTTAGGCTCGGGTTTCGGTTCGGGTTTGCTCTCTTGTACGGCAACCGGCGCTGCCGCCGGGGCCGCTTTTTCGCCGAAACTGTAGCTCAAACCGACGAGCGCGGCGATGTTGTGCACTTCACCGTTGCTGCCGTCTACGCCGTTGCGGTTCATTTTGTACAGGTACAGACCTTCGAGCTTCAACGCAAGCTGCTCGGTCAGGGCGGCTTTCATGCCCACCCCGGCGTCGAGTAAAAAGCCGTCATAGTCGTTGGGGTGGGTATTAGTATACCATTCATATCCCACACCGGCTTTGGCAAAAGGGGTGATTCCCGAAAAATCGCCGGCTTCGTAGACGCCGTTAAGCATGGTCGTCAATACCCCGGTTTTGTCGGCATAGCCGGCTGCGCGGTCGCGCCCGTAGAGGACCGAAATTTCGGGCTTGATCAGTTCGCAGGCGTTATTCATCTGGACTTCGACACCGTATACGGCACGGTTGTCGACCCCGCCCATTGCTCCGGCGTTGGTTTCATCTGAAGTGCTGTTCCATAGATACCCGACGACCGGACTGATTTCGTAATTATATTCCGCCCCCGAAACGAGCGTTGCCGCAACCAACGCGGACAAAGCGATTTTTTTCATGATTAACTCCTTCGATTCATAGTTCACAAAGTATAACACACTATTTTAATCAAAGGGTGTGAACGAAAGGTTAATTGCTTTCTTTAATGTTATCGAATTCGGACTGCATGGCGCTCAGCATTTCGGAGATTTCACGGTTGAGCTGCATCTCGGCTTCGTCGATCCGTTCGAGGTGGTTTTTTTTGAGGTTTTCGAGTTTGGTGAGGATCGATTCGAAGAGAGCGCGATCGTCGGTGAGGAGGACAATGTCGCTTTTCGGGGCCCATTTGCGTTTGACGGCGCCGTCCTGGCGGAATTCGAAAATGACGTTCTGGCTCGTAGTGGAACTGATGTATTTGGGAACCGTATAAGCGATGTAATGCTTCTTGGGATTTCCGTGATGACGTTGTATTACATAGTACATCCGTCCATCATAGCATAAATCAAATTTTATCTCTCTTTGTGATACAGTATGAAATTCAATTCGACGAGGAAAAAGGATGGGACACACCTACCAATTGGCGATTATCGGCGCCGGGCCGGCCGGGATAGCGACGGCCGTGGAAAGTTACGTGCTGGGAATGCGCGATATCGTGCTGCTGGAAAAAGACGAAAACCACAATGCGACCATCCGCAAATTTTACAAAGACAGCAAACGGGTCGACAAGGATTGGAAAGGGCAGAAGGTCGAGCTGGACGGAACCATCTATTTCGTCGACGGAACCAAAGAGTCAACCCTCGATTTTTTCGACCGTCTGCTTGATAATGAAGTGCTTGAACTCCGGACCCATACCGAAGTGCAGAAAATCGTTAAAGACGGCGATGCGTTCAACGTGCAGATTGCGGGAGGCACGGTTCGGGCCAAGTACGTCGTCGTGACGATCGGGCGGATGGGAAAGCCGAATAAACCCGATTACAAAATTCCCCCCTCCATCAGGGATCAGGTTCACTATACGCTTGACGGCTGCGGTGCGGGGGAAAAGATCATGGTGGTGGGCGGAGGCGATTCGGCGATTGAATATGCGGTCGAACTGGCAGGTAAAAACGAGGTGGCGATCTGTTACCGGCGGGGGACGTTTCGTCGGGCGAACCCCACCAACCAGGCCGATATCGCACAGGCGATGGCAAACGGAAGCGTCCGGGCGCTTTTGAACACCGAGATCGCAGGGCTCGAAAACGAAAGCGGAAAAGTGAACGTCCTGTTCGCCGACGGTTCATCAGAACCGTTCGACCGGATTGTCTACGCGATCGGAGGGACGACGCCGAGCGGTTTTTTGGCAGGCAGCGGGATCCGTGAAGAGGACGGAAAGCCGGTCCATGACGACAATTACGAGACGAATATTCCCGGCCTCTTCGTCGCCGGAGATATTACCCAGGAATCGGGAGGCTCCATCGCGCTGGGGCTGAATCACGGCTTTGCGATCGCCCGTTACATCCAGTCGCTCTAAATTATTCCGGGAGAATCGGGGCGTCTTTATGGCTGAGGGGTCCTTCGGCGCTGAAAAGGATCAGCTCGACCGAAGTACGAAGGTATTCGGAAGTGACCAGTGGAGAAAAACGGTTGTCCTGAAAAGCGGCGATTTTGGCGTTGCGGATGATGTCTTCAAGCAGTGACCGTTCGGCAGAGACGCTTTTGGCGCTTCCTCTGAGCTCGTCACCGAGATAGAGGTTGACCTGCGTTGCGATCGGCTGCGTCAAAACGGGATATTGCTCCAGTAATTCGTTCCGGTCGATGATGTTTTCAGCTTGAAGAACCTCTTCGATGGAGCGGCGGGCAATGGTAAGCAGTACCGATTGTGACACGGAACACTTCCTCCCTTTTTGGATCGCGGTACCCTATTATAGCCTATTTGTCTTCGGGTGAGGTAGCAATCTCGAAACCGAGTCCGCGAAGCATTTGCAGATCCTGATGGGCGTCACGTCCGGCGGTCGTGAGGTAGTCGCCGATGACGATACTGTTGGCTCCCGCGTCAAAAATTTCGTTTTGCCGTTCTTTGAAGGTGATTTCGCGTCCGCCGGCGATCATGATCCGATCGGCCCCATCGAGCGTTTGGCGTGCAAGGGTAATGAGAGAAAGGGCTTCATCCACGCTCAGCGGGCTTGGATCGAGCGGCAGAGCGGGATTATGGTGGTAAAAATTTAACGGGACCGATACGGGATTGAGTTCTTTAAGCGAGCGGAGCATGCTGATGCGGTCTTCGTGGGTCTCTCCCATTCCGAAAATACCGCCGCTGATCAGTTTCAATCCGACGCTGTTGACGTTTTCACATGTCTCATACCGTTCCTCCCACGGATGGGTGGTGCATATTTGGGAATAAAATTCGCGGCTTGTCTCCAGGTTGTGGTTGTAGGCCGCGACCCCCGCCTGGCGCAGTTCGCGAAGCTGCTCTACCGAAGCGGTACCGTTACAGGCGATCAAACGGAGCCTCGGGACCTCTTTTTTTACCGCACGTGCGACGTCGCAGACGAATTCGAGTGTTTTGTCGTCCAGCCCTTTTTGGGCCGTCACGAGGCAGAACCCGAGTGCGCCGAGAGCTTCAAGGCGTCGCGCTTCATCAAGAATTTTATCGACAGGTTTTTGTTTGTACCGTTCGATATCGGCTTTGTATTTGACGCTCTGGCTGCAGAATTTGCAATCCTCGTTGCAGGTACCGCTGTTGATGTTGCAGATGGAACAGAGAAATATTTTTTTCATGGTTTACGATCTTTCAAAGGTGTAATGGCGCTCTTCGAACGTGTCGCTTCCCACGGCACGCGAATAATGGGTGACCCTGAGCAACTCCTGGGTGATTTCAAGCATCGCCCCGCTGGAGAACGCTCTGTCCCGTGCACAACATTCTCCCGGGTTCAGGAAGAGGGTGCGGTTTTTGAAATCGCATTCGAACACGTGGGTATGGCCGAAAATCACGATTTCGGCATCCGCGGTCATGTAAAACGGCAGGTGCATCAGCTTGAACGTCGCACCGCCGAGTTTGAAATAATGGGGTTCTTCTACAAGATTGTACCGGTCATGGTATTCGACCAGTTTCGCGTCATTATTCCCGTATACCGCGACGTAGCGTAAACCGCTGGCTTTGAGTTGTTCGAGGATTTCGGGCTTGACGATGTCGCCCGCATGGATCAAAAACTCCGCCCCTTGCGACACAAGATGGTCGATCATACGTTGCGAACGCCCTTTTTTGCTGTGGGTATCGGACAAAAGGCCGATTTTCATTCCCCGTTCTCTTCTTCTACCGGCGTGCGGTTTTTGCATTTGGTGCATTCATACACCTCTTTATTGCGGTAGGTACGACGCGCCAGCGCGCCGTCACACCCTTCGAGTTCGCATTTTTTGTCGCTCGGCTCGAATTTCGAGATGAATTTGCATTTGGGGTAATGTTCGCATCCCCAGAATGCCCCCCGGCGCGACTGCCGCCAGATCAGTTTCCCGCCGCAGTCGGGACAGGGGACGGCGGAGACTTTCTGCTCGGCGAGCGTTTTGGTGTTTTTGCATTTGGGATAAGCGCTGCACGCCAAAAACTTGCCGTTACGGCCGTTTTTGATTACCATCGGCGCGCCGCATTTTTCGCAGGTCTCTTCGCTCGTTTCGTCCGAAGCATTTCCCGCGTCCTCTTTTTTATTCTCTTCGGTCTGTTCGGTGTATTTGCATTTTGGGAACCCGCTGCAGGCGATAAATTCGCCGTAGCGTCCCGAACGCAACAGGAGTTCGCTCCCGCATTGCGGGCAGTTCCGTCCGAGCGGCTTGGCCATCTTCAGGCTGGCGATGGATGTTTTCCCCGCTTCGATTTTCTCGATGAAAGGGTAATAAAAATCAAGGAGGATCTTGTGCCATGATTTCCCCGCCTCGCTGATCTCATCGAGGGTCTCTTCCATTTGGGCGGTAAACCCGGCGTCGACGATTTCGTTGAAATGTTTTTCAAGCAGTTCGGTGACGGTAAAGGCGATTTCGGTCGGAATGATCGAGCGTTTTTCGATCGTGATGTAATCGCGCGCCTGCAGTGTCGAGATGGTCGGTGCGTACGTCGAAGGGCGTCCGATCCCTTCGGTTTCGAGCTTTTTGATCAGGCTTGCTTCGGAATAGCGCGAAGGGGGCTCGGTGAAATGCTGCTCGCACCCGATGCTCTGGATCGAAATCGATTCGCCCGTATGCAGGGTCGGCAGGAGTTTGTCTTTGTCATCGCTTCCGGTGACGCGGTAAAAACCGTCGAAGAGGAGTTTGCGCCCCGTTGCACGGAACTCGGCCGCTTCGGAGACGAACGCGATGCTTTGCTGTTCGAAACGGGCATCGTTCATCTGACAGGCGAGAAAGCGGTTATAGATGAGGCGGTAGAGTTTGATTTCGTCGGGTTTGAGGTAACCGGCCGCAATTTCAGGGGTGAACGAGAGCATGGTCGGACGGATCGCTTCGTGCGCTTCCTGGGCCCCTTTGGCCTTTTTGACGTAGACTTTCGGTTTTTCGGGGAGATAGGCTTTTCCGTAGCGTTCGCCGATCACTTCGCGTGCCGCTTCGACCGCTTCGGTTGCAAGGTTGAGCGAGTCGGTACGCATGTAGGTGATGACCCCGCTGGTCCCCTCTGGCGTTTTGACCCCCTCGTATAGGGCCTGCGCGATCATCATCGTTTTCTTCGGCGAGAAGCCAAGCTGCGAACTGGCCGCCTGCTGCAGCGTCGAGGTCATGAACGGTGGAGGCGTGGAGCTTTTGCGCTCTTTGGTTTCAATCTCTCCGACCGTGTATTGCTGTGCTTTGAGCGTCTCTACGGTTTTTTTGGCTTCGTCGCCCGATTTAATCGAGAGCTTGTCGATTTTTTCCCCATTCAGAAGGGTCAGGGTCGCTTCGATGTCGGGAACGAATACGGTGTCGATGCTCCAGTACTCTTCGGGGACGAAAGCGCGGATCTCACGCTCCCGGTCGACGACGATTTTGAGCGTCGAGGATTGCACCCGCCCGGCGGAAAGCCCTTTTTGAATTTTGCTGGCCAGCAGCGGGGAGAGTTTGTACCCGACGATCCGATCCAAAAGACGGCGCGCCTGCTGGGCGTTTACCCGGTCCATGTCGATCGATCTCGGGGTTTCGAGGGCGTGGGTGATGGCCGTTTTGGTAATTTCGTGAAAAACGATCCGCGGAAGCGCGGAGGGATCTTTGTCGATGGCGTGGGCGATATGCCAGCCGATCGCTTCTCCTTCGCGGTCTTCATCGGTCGCGATGTAGATCTGATCGCTTTTTTTGGCGAGCTCTTGTATCTGTTTGACGGTTGCGGTGCTGTCGTCGCTGATCCGGTACTCGGGGATCAGGGTTTCGTTATCGATCTTGATCCCGAAGCGGTTTTTCGGAAGGTCGCGGATATGCCCTTTGGAAGCGATGACTTCGTAGTCTTTGGAGAGAAAGTTTTTGATGGTCTTGGCCTTGGCCGGAGACTCGACGATGATGAGTTTCAAATAGTCAATCCTATATAATATGGATAATATTGCCGATAGATTTCGAAAGTGTAACAAAAAAAATTGTAAAACGGCTAAAGTTTTTTTTTATATGCCCGATATGGTTTACAGCAGCAAGGACGCTGATAAAAACTTGAGGGCTTCGGCTCTTGCGATAAAAGGATTTATCATGGGTTTTAGAATTAACACGAACGTCGGTGCGATGAATGCGCACATGTACTCTACCAAAAACAATGTAGGTCTAGATAACAGTTTGGCGCACCTGAGTTCAGGTC
>NZ_SLTI01000017.1 GCF_004347735.1 Sulfuricurvum sp. IAE1
ATTCATCCAGGATGAAGTTGAAGTATTGCTCGTCAACATCGACAATATCGCTTCTCAGACCAAGTTCAACGGCCAGACGCTGCTTGACGGTACGTTCCAGAACAAAGTGTTTCACATCGGTGCGTATGCCAATGAAACCGTCAGTCTGGATATCAGTACGGCGACAACCGATGCGCTTGCGGTCAGCTCGGCGGATCTTTCTACCCAGTCAGGTGCGGAAGCGGCGATCTCGGCGATCGACCTGGCGCTCGATACGCTCAACGGCGTCCGTTCACTTCTCGGGGCTACCCAGAACCAGCTGGAGTCGGTTGTTCGTAACATTTCAGTTACGCAGGTTAACGTAACGGCTGCTGAGTCGCAGATTCGTGACGTAGACTTTGCTGCGGAGTCGGCGAGCTTCAACAAACATAACATCATGGCCCAGTCTGGATCGTATGCTATGTCTCAGGCCAACGCCGTTCAGCAGAACGTCCTCAGACTTCTCC
>NZ_SLTI01000018.1 GCF_004347735.1 Sulfuricurvum sp. IAE1
AGTTTGGCTTCCGCCATTTGGCAGGCAAGAAAACGATTGTAGATAAGACGATAGAGTTTTAATTCGTCGGGTGCAAGATAGTTTGCTGCGGTTTTGGGGTCGAATTCAACCATGGTGGGGCGGATCGCTTCGTGCGCTTCCTGGGCCGCCTTGGCTTTTGTTACATAGTTTTTGGGCTTTTCGGGCAGGTAGTCATTGCCATAATGTGCTTGAATGCGTTCCCTGGCCGCATCTACTGCTTCTTTTGCCAGGTTGAGGCTGTCTGTTCTCATGTAGGTGATAATCCCCATAACCCCTTTGTCTGTTTTGACCCCTTCATAGAGTTTTTGCGCTACCATAATCGTTTTTTTGGGCGAAAATCCCAACTGTGTAGAAGCAGTCTGCTGCAGCGTGGAAGTCATAAACGGCGGAGGTGTTTTGGTGCTTCTTTGGGTTTTTTCTATCGCCAGAAC
>NZ_SLTI01000019.1 GCF_004347735.1 Sulfuricurvum sp. IAE1
CCTGAGCAGCAAAAGCTGCAAGGGTGAACCTGAATGCATCTGTACCATAGCTTTCAATCATAATAAGAGGATCAATTACATTCCCCTTGGACTTGCTCATCTTCTGCCCGTGTTCATCACGTACAAGCGCGTGAATATAAACATCTTTAAACGGGATGTCATCCATGAACTTCACACCTGTCATGATCATCCTTGCAACCCAGAAGAATATTATATCAAACCCTGTAACAAGCACGCTTGTGGGATAATATTTTTTCAGTTCAGGAGTGCTATCAGGCCACCCCATAGTTGAGAAAGGCCAGAGCGCGGAGGAGAACCATGTATCCAGAACATCCTCATCCTGCCTGATATTCTTTGAGCCGCACTTCGGGCATTTATCCGGGTCATCCATTGTGACGCTAAGTTCACCGCACTCATCGCAGTAGAAAGCCGGAATTCTGTGTCCCCACCAGAGCTGACGCGATATACACCAGTCGCGGATATTGTACATCCACTCGAAATATGTTTTTGCCCAGTTACCAGGAACGAACCTGACTTTTCCATCCTCAACAACTTTAATCGCCTCATCAGCAAGGGGCTTGATCTTCACGAACCACTGCTTTGAAAGGTAGGGTTCAATTACAGTGTTGCACCTGTAGCAGTGCCCAACAGAGTGAACATGCTTCTCAACCTTTTCAAGCAAACCAAGCTTTTCAAGATCAGCCACAACGCGCTTACGCGCCTCGTACCTGTCGAGTCCTTTATATTCTCCGCCGTTTTCATTGATCACGGCGTTTTCATTCATGATAATAACTTCTTCGAGGTTATGCCTTTTGCCCATGTCAAAGTCATTGGGATCGTGTGCGGGAGTAACCTTCACAAATCCTGAGCCGAACTCCATGTCAACATAGCTGTCAGCAAACACCGGGATCTCCCTGTTCATCAGGGGAAGGATTACTGTCTTACCTATAAGGCGGCTGTGCCTTTTATCTTCAGGATTTACAGCAACGCCTGTATCACCAAGCATTGTTTCAGGACGGGTTGTTGCAACAACAACGAACTCATCGGTCCCTTTAACCGGATATTTTATATGCCAGAGATTTCCATCAAGCTCTTTGTACTCAGTCTCTATATC
>NZ_SLTI01000020.1 GCF_004347735.1 Sulfuricurvum sp. IAE1
GAGCATGCAAGCCAAGCGGCAAGTAGATAAGCAATCACCACATCCTCGAGAACCTTTGAAATATGGGTGCTATCTGCTATAATTCCTCTTGAACAGCCGAAAGACGATGGATGGAAAGGTCGTTTCTATTGATGAAGGGAATCATCCTGGCCGGCGGCAGCGGGACCCGCCTCTATCCCCTCACCCAGGTCATATCCAAGCAATTGCTTCCTATATATGATAAGCCCATGATCTACTATCCGCTGTCAGTCTTGATGTTGGCGGATATCCGGGAAATCCTGATCATTTCAACTCCGGACGATGTTCCCCGTTTCAAACAGCTACTGGGTGATGGCAGCCAGTTAGGCCTGTCGCTCAGTTATGCGGTGCAGCCATCCCCGGACGGATTAGCTCAGGCCTTCATAATCGGGGCCGATTTCATCGGCGAAGATCGAGTGGCCATGATCCTGGGTGACAACATATTTTACGGTCAAGGGTTCACGCCCATGCTGCGGCGGGTGGCGGCTCGTAAGCAAGGGGCCACGGTCTTCGCCTATCGGGTCAAAGATCCCCATCGATTCGGAGTGATCGAATTCGATAATGAACAGCGGGCCATTACCATCGAGGAAAAACCATCCCAAGCCCGCTCTAACTATGCGGTAACTGGCTTGTATTTTTATGACAATAGTGTGGTCGAACTGGCGCGTAACCTCAAGCCCTCCGCGCGGGGGGAGCTGGAGATAACCGATCTCAACCGTTTGTACTTGGACCAGGGTCAGCTCAATGTAGAGTTGCTGGGTCGGGGCTTCGCCTGGTTGGACACCGGTACCTTCGAGGCTTTGCAGCAGGCTGCTCTTTTCGTAGAGACCCTGCAGAACCGGGCAGGTTTCAAAGTGGCCTGCCCGGAGGAGATCGCCTATTACAACCATTGGATCAATCGTGACCAACTGTCGGCCCTGGCTGGGAAACTTCGCAACAATGAATACGGGCAGTATCTGCTGGACATCGCCGCCAGCGATTTCGGCAGAACCCCCCAGGGATAAGAGACAATGTCACTCTGAACGCACAAAAGAGTCCGGCCGGGTGGAATAACCAAGGCGCTGCGCCCGGAGGTGACTACGCTCAAGGAGGTATCGAGGCATGGGGCCGGAGGATAGTACTCTGACAAACATATTAATCACCGGAGGAGCCGGCTTCATCGGCTCCAATTTCGTGCCCTACTTCCTGCAAGAGCACCCCGATTACCAGCTGGTCAATCTGGATCTGCTGACCTATGCCGGCGATCTCGATAATCTGCGGGAGGTGGCTGACCACCCCCGTTATCATTTCATCCAGGGAGATATCGGCGACCGGGAACTGGCCGAAAAGATATTTACCGGCTATGACATCCGCGGGGTGATCCATTTCGCCGCCGAATCTCATGTGGATAATTCCATCGCCGGCCCGGATGTGTTTATCCAAACCAATATCAA
>NZ_SLTI01000021.1 GCF_004347735.1 Sulfuricurvum sp. IAE1
CTCTTCGTCTACGGCACCCTGAAACGGGGCTACTGGAACCATCAACGCTTCTGCGCCCAGGCCCGCAGCATCGAACCGGCCGTGGTCTGGGGCAGGCTCTACCATCTCAACGCCGGGTTCCCGGCCCTGGAAGTGCCGGAATGTCTGATCCTGGCCCGGGGCACCGCCGATCCACTGGCCGACGCCCGCAGGCAGCAGGAGAGCGGCACACCGCGCTTCGGCCGCCCGACCGGCGACTGGGATCTGATCCATGGGGAACTGGTGACCTTCACCGACCCGCAACGGGACCTGCCGCCCATCGACCGGCTGGAAGGCTTCCGGCCCGGCGGCCAGAGCATGTACCAGCGGGTGATGGTGGCCGCTGGATGCCGGAACGCTTCAATTGCAGTGTGGATTTACAGGATGGCTCGGGTTACAAAC
>NZ_SLTI01000022.1 GCF_004347735.1 Sulfuricurvum sp. IAE1
TTCGTGACGTAGACTTTGCTGCAGAATCGGCGAGCTTCAACAAACATAACATCATGGCCCAGTCTGGATCGTATGCTATGTCTCAGGCCAACGCCGTCCAGCAGAACGTCCTCAGACTTCTCCAGTAGTTTTATCTCTTTTTCCGGGGCTTTCCCGCCCCGGGAGACTCTATCGTTTTTCTTCTCTTCTATATCCTGCTATTATTCTTTTAATTAATGATAATTATTACTTTTGTGTTTTTCCGTAAACAGCCTTGAATGTCGTCTATAACGATGTTTTCCTATAAAAATACGCTATTCGTATTAAAGTTTTTTTCCGCTTTCCCGATATAGTTTGTAACAGCAAGGATGCTGCAAAAATGGAAGGGCTTCGGCTCTTGCGATAAAAGGATTTATCATGGGTTTCAGAATTAACACGAACGTCGGTGCGATGAATGCGCACATGTACTCTACCAAAAA
>NZ_SLTI01000023.1 GCF_004347735.1 Sulfuricurvum sp. IAE1
AGTACAAGATGACGGAACGGCTTGCTGAGTATGTCAAAAAACAATCGGTACTACGTCCTTATGCCCATGTAGCCAAAGAGGTAGGTTTGAGCGATGCGACGGTGTACGGCCTATTCATCGATTACAAGCAGGAGACGGAAGATAAAGTTAAATTCGCTACTCCGAAAATTATGGGTATCGATGAGATCCATCTTGCAAAACAACCTCGTTGCGTCATTACTAACATCGAAGAGCGGACGATCATCGAGATGTTGCGTGATCGAAACAAGCCTACTGTCATCAAGTACCTCAAGGGGATCAAAGAACCTCACATTATTCTACGCGTGACGATGGATATGTGGAAACCATATCGTGATGCAGTCAAAGAGGTGCTTCCGAACGCTAAGATTATCATCGATAAATTCCATGTCGTCCGTATGGCCAACAATGCAGTTGAGAAATGCCGTAAAGAGATCAGATCTTCATTGACGGCTAATCAACGGCGCGATCTAAAGAACGATCGTTTCTTATTGCTCAAGCGCGAACATCAGCTCAAACCGAGAGAGAAGCTGCTTGTTTCCCACTGGAAAGTGAACTATCCGAACCTCGGCAAAGCATATGAACTCAAAGAGACATTTTATGCTATCTATGAGGCTAAGGATGACGATGAAGCGTTTAACCGATACGAAGCATGGGAAAGCGGTTTAACGGAAGATATGCGGCCGTATTTCAATGAATTACACCGTGCCGTATCCAACTGGCACAAAGAGATATTCAGCTACTTCCATTATCCGGCTACTAATGCTTATACTGAATCAATGAATAGTGTAATCCGTCATATCGATCGGATGGGTAGAAGCTATGGGTTTGAATCGATTAGGGCAAAGGTGCTATTCGCATCCAACCTTCATTCGATCACAAAGAAACCGAAATTTAATAAACGTCATTCCAGTATGATGGAACCTACATTCGATAGAAGTATGGGCTATTCAACCGCTAAAACACTTTATCAACAAAAACAAGAATATGAGGTAATTAATTATGGAGTATCGATCGATAAGTTGGCTGAGATGTTGGAGTCTGGAAAACTCCAATTCGACGTTTAGTTTCAATGGGTCTAAAAGTGCATTTCAACCACTTAATAAAGAGACCCGAAAATTCAAGAGGATTTTACAATGCAGGGACGAGCGATTACAGCCCTTTGCTATTTGTAGTGTTCTTGGCTTTTGCTATGTTAGCTATCGGGTATATTGGCGTTGAGATATATCAATATAATATTCATTAATTGCTCGTTGATGGATCAAAATCGTTGTGATGGGAAATAAGCTGTCGATCGTCACTCCAGAGAAAGACCTTGATATTGAAGTAAATGGCATAAAATACGAACCTATTGATAAATCTAAATAAATGAACATAAATGGCTGATTTTGAAGCATACGCGCAGCAAGACTCCCGAGTAGGCAAATGGGGATATTTTTATTCCTATTCAGACGAACAAACACTTATTCGTAAAGCCGGGCAATCCGGTTATATTTTTGACTCAAAAGAAGATGCAGAAAAAGCGATTGAGGGCCTTAAAGTAGAGCTTTCCGAGTGGGCAACAAAAGAATTTGAAAAAAAATTGACCGGAAACCTCATCCTCGGGGTAGCATTGCTTGTAGCGATCATTTTTGCAACTAAATGGATTTTGGATTAAGCCGCAGCATAATGCCGCGGCATCATTTTAAAAACCCTTCAAGCGTTTCACACATCGTCTTGTAATCGACTTCATCACGCTCTTTTGCGTGGTCCTCAATTCTTTCAGCGATTTCGCTCGCTTCGTAAAAACACAAACTCCCCGCGCTTCCCTTGACAATATGTGCTACACGAGCAATCTCATCCAGATCGTTTTCGTTGATTGCCTTTAAAAAGAGAGTGTGGTATTCCCTCCAATTCGCATAAAAATCGTCTAGAAGCATCTCGGCTATCTCGACATCAACCCCTAGAGTTTCGGCAATCCTGGATGCCTTATCGTTCGTTTGAAGACTATGTTGATCTGATGATGACACAACGGGTTCGGAAACCTCTTTGAGATGCCCTAAAAAAGTAGCAATTACGGAATCGAATTTCACGCGATCGATAGGTTTGGAAATAAAGCCGCTCATTCCTTGGTCGAGATATTTTTTTTCTCTTCCTTTGATGGCATCCGCAGTCAATGCCACGATTGGTGTCTTGCGATCAACGCCCATCCGATCCTCGTGCTCAATAATCTGGCGCGTCGCCTCTTCGCCGCCCATCACCGGCATGTGGATGTCCATTAAAATGATGTCGAACCCTCGATCTTCCTTGTAATAGAGGTCTTTGACCGCCTCTACTGCCTGAAACCCGTTTTCAGCGAACACAGGTTCAATTCCAAGCCTATTTAATAGCGCCTGAACGACGCTGCGGTTTGTTTTGCCATCCTCAGCGACAAGAACGCTTGCATTGTACCTGGCGGCAGGTTCCGATGCTGCAATCTTATGAATGTCCTCTGTCGCATGATAGCGGTTGTCAAGGATTGCATCATAAATCTTGGAGCCGTTAATTGGCATACTGATGACCGCATCAGAGCGAAATCGATTGCGATTTTTGGTATTTGCAGGAACGATGCTCACGATCCGAAGTCTCTCTCTGAGGCTGTCGTCGATCCACTCGATAAAATCACACCCGGTTGAAACCACGATCATGATATCGCAGCAGATGAGCTCTACCTCGTCACGATTGTGAATTTCGACATAGTTCAGCAAAAACGAATCAAGGTAACGGAATAGGGTGCTCGCGCATCTTCTGGCCCGGTCATTATCTACGATGTAGATGCCGATGGTTTTGTGCATATTGTCGATATCAACACGATTCTTCCCACTTTCGCACAATGGTAAATCTAGCTCGAAATAAAATCGGCTCCCTTCTCCATAGATGCTTTCTACCTGAAGCTGGCTCCCCATCATTTCAACCAGATTTTTGCTGATTGAAAGGCCAAGCCCTGTGCCGCCAAATTTTCTGGAAATCGTATTATCCGCCTGCGTGAACGGGTTAAAGATGTCAGAAACATCTTCGCTGCGTATTCCAATCCCAGTGTCCTTTACGGCAATCCGCACCGTAATGTGGCTCTCGTCTCGGGCAGTGAGTTCAGCCGCAACACTCACTTCTCCTGACTCTGTGAATTTGATCGCGTTTCCCACAAGGTTTGTCACTACCTGCTTGATTCGTTTCGGGTCCCCCATTGTGCATGTTGGGATTTGCGGATCGATAAATACGCAGAAATCAATCCCTTTTTCATGGGCTTTGGCGACGAACAGATCGGTGATCGATTCGAGCTCTTCTACCAAATCAAAATCGATATTATCGATCTCAAAGGCCCCTGTTTCAATTTTGGAAAAATCGAGAATGTCATTGATGATTGAGAGTAGCGATTGGGCCGATCGCTTGATGACCGACACATATTCCTTTTGCCCGACATCCAAAACACCTTCTTCTAGCAGCTCAACGACAGGTATGATGCCATTGAGCGGTGTGCGAATTTCATGGCTCATATTGGCGAGAAAGCTCGATTTGGCATACGACTCCCGATGAGCCTCGTTCGCTTCCTCCTTGGCATTGTCCGCCTCCTTCTGCGCGGCAGTGATATCGTTCAGAGAAACGATGTAATATTCCCGCAGATGACTCCCTTTACCAAGACTGAGAATTTTCGCGTTCACTTCGAAGGTCCGCAAAACACCATCGGCGTCATGAGCTTTAACACGCCGATCCGCCATCTGTCCGGCAGCTCCGGTCAGCATGTCAAGCCACCACTTTGAATGGGCGATACTGCATGAATCCTCATGCTGGGAAAAAATATCAAAAAAACTTTTTTGACGCTGCTTAAAGTCGTTGAGGTCTTTAAACCCGAACGTTTTAAAAAACGCACGGTTCAAGGAGATAATCCCAACCCCCTTTTCGAGGACTGCCACAATATTTGGCTGTTCGTCAAGGATGATCGAATTAAGTTCTTTGTGCTGCTTCGCGATGTTGCGATGAAGAATTTTGTCGCTGATGTCATAGTGTATCGCGATGCTTCCGATCAAATTGCCACTTGGATCAAAATCCTTCGATAATCGAAGTTCTACAAACAACTCTTTGCCGCTTTTGGTGAGGAACTTTACTTCTCCGGACCACCCGACCTTTGGTGATTTAAGGGCGTCCTCATACATTGCCAGGTTGTCCGGGTGGCAGTAAACATCGGCGCTGCGTCCTATCAGATCGGCATAATCGTACCCAAGCGACCGGCAAAACAGATCATTGGCATACAATATCTTCCCCTGGGCGTCGGTTTTGATGACAAATGCGGTCGTATCGACAATTTCACGATACTCTTCCGAACGCATGATTGGCGCCTGCGGGGCTGAATTTTCAAGAGTGTCAATATCGCCGAGAATAGAGACAAGACGGTAGGGGTTTATACCGGACAACAGTTTCGGGTTTCTACCGTCGGTTAAAGCATTGAGGATCTTTTCTGCTTCGGATCTGGCCGCAGCAACCATCGAACCGATATCGGGGCGCGGACGCCGTTTGTCTCTTCCGGTTTTAGGCAATTTAGGATTCATTCTCTGGCCTTGCCAATCAAAGAGGAGAGCGCATCGAAAGCATTGTTCTCTCCTTTTGCAAATGATTTGACCACATAATGAACTGAGAAAGTGTGACTCATTCGCAGCGCCATTGATGTTGATTTATCGCCGGTGAGAAGTATCATCATCCCAGTAAACCCGATATTGTGGAGATGAGTGAGTATGTCATATCCCTTCGGCTGATCCTTTCCGAGATCGTTGTCACAAATGATCACCCTGAAATGGTCAATCCCTTTGTCGTTGAGGTCGTAAAAAAACTCATCGGCGCTGCCGAATTCCGAAATGCTGTCCCAAGACATAACCGAGCCTCCGCTGCGCAAGACTGCGGAGACTGTTTTGCGGATTGTAGAGTCGTCGTCGATAAGTGCGATATTCATGTGTGCTCCTTTAAATTAGCCCCTGAAACGAAGCCATTAGGTATCCGTTGATCAGAAGGAGGAATGTATTGAAAAAATGTTCAATGAAGCCGTTGGTGTAGAATCGGAATCCATCCGGCAAAAGAACAATTTTCTGATCCGGCCACAGTGGATAAAAATATCCGCGCACTCCGCCGACGGTTATGAGGTCGCCAACCGTGTGCATGAGCCAACCAAGCCCGAAAGCGGCCACAAGAATATTCTCAAAAGCCGAGCCAATGAGGATAATCGAAAGTGGTACAAGAAAAATATGCGTTACCCCGCGGTGTCGAAAAGTAGGAAAGAACAGGCTAAGGATTTTGATAGTCCACGACATGAACATCAATCTCCGCCCAATGAAAGAGTTTGGTTCGTCAACATCAGGAAAGAGACTGCCAGCCGCCACGGCCGCAATCAAAGCTCCTGCTTCAATCCCGCTGAGTCCAAGAGTCTGTGCCCAGATGATAGACGGGGGCAGTGCAAGAAGAACGTGTCCTTTGGCAGTCATCTTGATCTGTCCGGTTCGCGTGAAAATTCCATGCAGCGCTGATACGCGATTTCGATGACAATCGAAATGATGCGATCGGCTTGTTCGCCGTAATCAACGGCCAGTTTGTGCCATCCCTGGTCGAAAGATTCTTTCGCCAACGACACAAAACTTTTTTTGCCTGGGGCAGGGGAGAGGGCCATGAAATCCGCGGACAGCGATTCAATCACAGCCTGCTCGTTTTCATTGGCATTGAGCCATTCGGCAAAGAATCCACTCTCTTCGGAACCCAGCTCGGAGAGCTGCGACAGGAGATGTTTTTCGAATGCAAACGGATTTACAACCCCACCGCTGTTTTTGCGGAAATTGAGGTACTCCTCCAGCACCATTTCGGTAATTCCGTGGAGCATGGAGATTGATTCGACGTTGAGGGGTTTCTTTAAATCACCCCGCCCATTGCCTTTGGGGGGTAGGGGGGTAATATTATCTCTTCTCTCTTCACTCTTATATCTTAGGGGCGTTTCATCCGTTACATGTAACGTTTCTGTAACGTTACATGTAACGTTACACTTTTCGTTACAGTCAAAATCGCAGTATTCATGGGATTTATAAGCCATATCATTGACTGGTTGTTCCGTTACATGTAACGCTGCATCAGTTACATTTTCGTTACCTGTAACACTCGGCTTCGTTACATGTAACGCTGCATCAGTTACATTTTCGTTACACGGCGTTACACTTTTCGTTACATCGCCGTTACATGAATCATCTTCAGAGGAGGTATTCTGACTTGAGGGTAGGGCGCCTCTTTTCTTCATGCGGTGTTCGCGTACCCTCTCCGCTGCTGTTTTTGGGGTCTTTTTTTCAGCTCCAGTGTCCATACCAAGGGCAAGTCTCTTTCGTTCTCTGAAGCGCTTGACACGTTCCGTTGATTCGCCATCCTTGCCAATCATCGAAGGTACTTGGGTAAGTAAATAAACGCTCGGCGCCTCCTCGTTCAACAAGGCATTGGCCTCTAAAAAAGAGAGGAGGACATTAAGATCGCGTTCGCTTTCGTCGAGAACAAGGGCAAGTTCGTCAAGCAATGACTTTTCATATTTAACCGGCAACAGCCCACCCCATCTTGCGGAGTAGAGCATCACCTTCTGGTAGAGAATTGTATAGGAGTCCCCGCCTGCATGGCGGCGTAGTTTTTTAATAATAGGTTGTTCAAAAAAGTCGATCGGGAACTTGATCCATTTTGCGGGTCTTTCAAGTTCTGCAAAGTTTATTCCTGAGATGATCATTGAACACCCCCGCTCACCGTGAATGAAGGTACCCCATCGCGTTCAGGCTTATAATCTCGCATGGCGATATAGCTGTTTTCGATCATAAAATCGATAACGTAAAGGATGACATCGTAGTTCTCGTCTTCATACATGGCATCAAAGATCCTGGCTATGTCGGCAGAGGTGAAACCGTCTTCCATGACGAGACCTTCGCCGGACCAAAAAGACCAAAGAATGCGCATGTAGATGTAAACATATTCATCGCCTTTTTCGGCCCTCATTTTCACCACAGGGGGCGCCCCTGTAGTGTCAGTCAGGTTGGGGATGGGGGTATATAAAAACTTCTTCATTGTTGGTAGCTCCGTAGTTCCAAGGTGTCATTGTTGTCTGTGATCGTCGGACGGGGGAAACCGAATAGATGCCCCTGCCCAAAATCGATGCCAAAGCCTTTGGCGATGTTCAAAATACGCTCATTTTCAATATGTTCGCCGACGATTTTCGTGTTGTAGATTTTCAACAGTTTTACGATCAATTCCAGCTTTTCCATGCCGTCTTCGGTTTTCGCCGCCCCGGTCAAATATTGCCCGTCGATTTTTACGCAATCAAAACGAACACGCTGCAAAACGTCGATGTTGGCGCTTCCTGTACCAAAATCATCCAAAAAGACCTGCGACCCCATTCGCTGGATTTGTGTAACGTATTCAGCAAGGCAATTAATCGCTTTGTTGATGTTCCGCTCAGCGATCTCAAAATGGATGAATTTTGCAAAACTGGGATGTCGATGAAATAAATGCTCGAAGAAATAGAAAAAACGGTCGCCAAGAGAGCAGGGGTCAATGTTGATTGATATGCTCGTATCACAAGCTCCTCGATACTGCGTCAAAATACTCGGTATCGTCTTTTCCAAGAGGTCCCACAGAAACTCAGGATCGTCAAAAAGATGATCGATGTCAGCGGGACCAACCCCAACGCCGTCTTTGTTGATGAAGCGCGCGAGACATTCATACATCACCACCTTCCGGTCGGAGAGCCGGACGATCGGCTGATAATGAGGAATCACCCCGGCAATGGCATAACGGTTCATTTTCCGGTTCCGGTTGTCAGTGTTTTCGCAAACATGTAGTTCTCGAAAAGGCGCGGATCGGACCGCTGCAACGAATATTGCTGCATTTGGTTGAGATCCTGCATGAGTGTAATTTGATCACCTATCTTGCTTTGCATATCCCTTGAGCTTGATGCAGCGAGGGAATATGCAGCCATCATCATCGAGCGAGTCCCTGCAATCATGTCATCAAGTTTTTCCTGAATTTTGTCGCCACATTTTCCACCGGAACAGGTGTATGGGATTTTCTCAAGAGTCTTATCGTCCAGCTTTTCCTTCTGTTGCGTCATTAGTGCACGAGTTCTTGCCAAATATTCATAGGTAACTTCATACGCAAGCATAAGGGCCAAATCATTCTTGATTTGACTTAATATCAAATCTCCGTTTGGCATCGACGCAAGCTTATTGGTGATCATGTAAACCGGAACCCTAAACATCGATAAAAATCCAATGTCATCGCTCGACAATGCAGTTCTTGTGGAAATCTTTGTTTCAATTGCGGTCAATCTGGCCACAAACAGACTTTTGATGTTTCCCGCGTAAGAGAAAGGTGCCAATGTCCCATCCTCTGCCTTTGCGCGTGCGGTGTTGGCAGGGGCATCACCTACAATCTGCCGTATGATGTCCTTTGTGTTTTGGTCTAAAGCATCAGCAGCACTCTTAGTATTGTATTTTGATTCACCCAATGAAGTTTGTGCTAGAAAGTCCATTCTGGTTGGCACGGCCGGTTCAAAGAACTTCAATGTTCCTTCCTGACCTCCCGATGCACTATCCTTTGGCATATCCTTAATGATATCTCCAGTAAAATAACGGATCATTGGTGTAATTCCAGCATTGTTAAAATACGCATCCTGCACATCACCCTCAAGTGCATATTTCAGAAACGATGCGGTATTGACATCTTCAACAAAAAAACGGGCCCCACACATTTTATCCGCAGGATTACACCCTTCTGCACCCAAAAATGCTTTTGCCTGATCCATATATCCACCGGGGCCAGTAACATTCTTTTTGAAGTTTTCATTGAATGTTGCAAGCCAGTCTGGGCCGGTTGCCCCTTCTTTTACTTGATACCCCATTTGACCGGCAAGCCAATTTGCGCTGGCCTTTGTGGCAGAACAGCTATCCATGTTTAGTCCATTTATCTGGTTTGCCATCTCATTGAGAGCATTCAGAGTGTCCATACAGGATGGACAGATGACTTTCAGTGCCATTTCAAACATAACTCCCGGAGCATTTGCCATCATACCTTCTAGCATGGCGACAATTTGATCCACATTGAGATATGAAAGAGCACCAAACGTTAGGTCAATCCCACCACATCCCGCCTTAATAGAAGGTGCAGTAACAGAGAAAGGCTGCAAATTAACCGTTGGTGCTCTCATTTGAAGACCTCCACCATAAAGCAAGGTGCCAGTATCGGTTTTAATCGTTCTCCCTGCGTTGGCTTCAACAACGGCATCATTAAGGAATTGATCAATACTGGCATCAGCAGATGTGGCCCCTAGTAAGAAAAACGCCGTTAGTGCTGAAAAAATTCTTTTATTCATGCCATGCTCCTATTTGTAAATTATGGTGTTGTCTTTAATTTCACCAAGAGAATGAAGCCCTATCAGAATTGCTTGTTTTATTTCAGAAAGGGTGTTCAACCCGCTCGCAACTCTATGCCATCTAGGGACCCCATTTTTATTCAGCACGAGAAACATGTCTGGTGTTGTAGCCACGCCTAGATTTATTACGGCGGTGGGGGCCTGAGCCATATCAACCTCCTTGTAGGTAAATCCAGTCTGCTCTCGAAGCATTTCAAGAATTGGTATTTGTTTTTCACAATAACCGCATCCTCGCTGAGTGATTACAACTATCCCAGCCATACTTGAATACTTACGCAACGTCTCATTGTTTTTGTCTCCAGCCTGTTTTAAAGATGCTGTTCTGGCAAAAGCGGACAGGGGGATTTCCGAGCGCCACGCCGCCAGCTCGGTATCGGCACGCCCGAGGCGATCCCCTGCCTTCGCATACGCAACTGATTTTTTAACGACATACTTATGGAGGAGACGATGCTGCTTGACGTTGTGATCGGTAGGGTACATAAGGGCGGTTTTCTGTGCATCCCGCTCCATCTCCGCAATCTGTTCCGGATCGATCTGGTCGATGATGTCCCAAGGGACCTCAACAACCTTTGGGATCAATTTATACTTTTTGTTGGTATTGGTAGTGGGGGTCTTTGCGACTGAAGTGTTCTCGTCTTTTTTAGTACATGGTGCTTCGCTGTAAAACCACCCACGCTCGGAGTCACCGTAGAAGTTTTCACTGTGCGGTTTACACCCATCTTTTACGCCATACGCCAGCAAAGATGAACACAGGACAGCCGATAAAGAGAAGAGGGCGATTGGGCGAATCATGGATTTTCACCTTCGGCAAGCGGCACAACCTCAACCTTGCGGCATTTTGGGTGTTGCTTTTTGCCACCGCATTGGATCTCGCCGACCGCGTTGATAGAGCTGACATTAACGCCGAGTTTTTCTGCAATTTTGGCGACCTTTTCGGCGCGCTTCTTCGAAAGCCGTTTGTTGTAGGATTTTGGTCCTTCCGGTGAGGCATACCCAGTAACGGAAACGTTCATCCCGCGGTACTGACGAAGATCCTCTTTGAGCTTTGCTTTTTCGTAGGGGATATAGCTGTCAAACGGAAATCTGACAATGAGGTGTTCCTTGCGGTCTTCAACTGTTGCCGCCGCTGTTTCCCCGATTGTAGCCTGAACATAAAAATCGTTCTTCTCTGATTTTTCGGTCAACTTTCCGCGGTGCTCCTCGGCGATCACTTGCTGCGCCGAAGCAATATAGTATTGCCCTACCGGGATATATGCCATTTCAAAACCCATCATTTTCAAAGTCCTCCTTATTTGACCAAATCTTTGATGATCGGATTCGCGCCGTTCACCACCTGATTGTCGATAAAAAACAAAGGCGTTCCAAAGCCGCCGAGCTTGGCCGCTTCTTTCATCATCCCATCGACGCGACGCTCCCCTTTTTCGCAGGAAACAAGGGCTTTGCCATCAAGCTCTCCGCGCATAACCTTGTCATACTCTTTGGCCGGATCTTTGGCGCAGAGAATGTGGACGCTTTTTGGACGAGACATCTGCGGAGCCATGTTTGTTGTGAGAAAAACATATTTGGTCATGTCCCCCCCCTTGAGCAGCTCTTCGGACTTGCGGCACCAGTGACACTCTGTGTTGCTGAAAACGACGACTTCATGCTTCCCTTTCCCGATTTTAAGGGCTTTGGTGAGGTCAATGGTTTTCTTAGCCTCGACCCACTTCGCCTTTGCTCGCGCCTCTTCCTTTGCCTGTTCTTCCATTGCACGCTTTTGAAACTCCTGTATCTTCGGGGCAATCTTCGCCTGGGTGAGGTCGGTACCGTTCATGTCAAAGACATGGCCGATCATGAGGTGGCTCACTTCGTCGTTGGTAAAAAACACATTCGGGCCAGCGTGGATCTCATACAGCGATGGAAATTGCGCCGAGACCTCGATATGGTCAATTTTCGTGTTTACCAATTTTTGCTGGAGCTTTTCTTTGACTGCCCCGATGTTGTCGCCAAGCAGGGCGGACGCCAATACGATTGATGCCAGAACCGTTTTTTTCATCTTCATTCCTTTTCGTTTTCAAATTTCAGATCTTCGATTTGAACTCCGTCGTACATGACAAAATCGATATGCTCGACAAAAGCAGAGCGTATCCGTTCCAGATCCGGTTTATCGGGAAGTCTGCGGGAATAAACCCTGATAAGCTTTCCAAATTTCCTTCTTACGTCATACACGACAAATCCTGGTGGGAGGAGTTTTCTAAGAATATGTATAACGAGCGACTTCGATCGGCGATCGAGCAGTATTCCTCGCGGCGTGATTTTGTTGACATGAAAATCAAGGGTTGTGCCGGTTTTGTAAAATTCTTCTTCTGACCGAATGAGTAGGTGTTTCGGGGCGAAAGCTTTCCCATAAGCAGTGGTGACAACCAATCCTTTTCGCCCGCTTTTCAGGATCACGCCTTGGATAATATTGGCCCCTGAGCGCTTGAAGCGATCAATCCGCACGGCATCGATTTTCTTTTCCAACACAGAGCGAACCCGATTTTCAAGAAGAGGGGAGAGGTTGATCCGTTTTGTTGATCCGTTTTTGCGATGGCCCAAAAAAGTAATTCTCCCGTCTATCACGACATCGGAATCTATCGAATATCCAAGCACCTCGCCGATCGCCTGATGCAGTATGTGAAGTGCATCCTCGTGATGTATGTCGTATTGTTCGGCAAGATCGTGGATCGGATCAGACATACATCACCTCCCGCATCTTTTTTAGGGCTGATCTGTAAAGAGCTTTTTCGCGGTCACCGGCCAGTTCTTCCTCGAAATAAATATGGCCTCGAACGACGTCAAACTCTTCTGCTGACAATATCTTTTCAAGATCCGCAAGAAACTCGATCTCTTCGCTCGGGAAGCGAGAAACAGGCGTTATAGAAGCAAGAGGTGTTTTGAGGATTGACTGAAAGGAACGCTTACCGGGAGCCAAAATGACATTGCGGTTTTGCCAATTCGAGGCGGTGTTCAATTCGCGACGAACATAACCGTTTAGCTGTTTAGGGACGAACGCATTCCCGTATTTTCGATATGCCTTCCATACGCCGATTTGTGCGATTTGGGAAGATTCATCGTACCCAAGGAGAGCAATATAGCGTCTTGCGAGAGTGGCCATAATGCTTGCCGCCTTGCGCCGTTCATCTTCATCCCAATGGGCGACAAACGTAAAAATATTAGGGTTCACATACATGCCAAACCTCCGCAAAAGAGGTTTAAGCTTTGGTGGCTGTTTTCAGGAATTGGTATAGGATTTGCTAAGTGTTTGCCGTCCTTAACTGAAACGGCATCACGCTCATGCAAGTGAATAGAATGTGGCTTATTTGTCTTTAAAGAAGCTGTTTTCTTAAACGCAAGAAAAGTTGACATTTTCTGCGCAAATGAGCGGATAATTCTGACAAACACCCGCACGACACGATACATACGGCTTTTCGTACAAAAAAGATTTTCAATATAATATATATTATGTTAACCATGTTGCATTCTTTATTAAGAGTGATGAAATCGATTAAGTTAACCTGTGCAATGATACGGTACTTTTACGTACAGCACGCCGAGGATTTAGATGGGGCCAGCCGGACCGAAAATTTTGTTCGCCACTGTGATCGCTTTTCTTGTCGGTGCGATTTTTTATATTACAGCCCCCGAACGGGATGTCCGGGGTTCATCGGTTTCTTCCGTTTCTGCCGTCCCCGTATCTTCCAATCCCGGTCATAACCGCTCAAATCATCTAATATACCTGGTTTCGGATACGCGTATCCCGTATTGGCGGATTATGGGGCGCGGTATAGAAAATGCTGCCGAAACGTACGGATATGCCCTGAGTATCTACGATTCCGCTAACGATCCCAAAAAAGAGCTCGAACACGCCGTTCGGGCAATTCGCGAAAATGCAACGGGGATCGTCGTCTCCCCTACTACCTCCTCGGCCTGTGCAACAATTCTCAAACTGGCAAAAAAAGCGAACATACCTGTCGTTATCGCCGATATCGGTACCGACGGAGGCGATTACGTCTCTTACATCGCCTCGGATAACAAGGACGGCGCATACCGTATCGGACAGGTTCTGACCCGCGCGCTTAAAGATACTGGCCGTCACAGCGGACGCGTCGGTATCATCGCCATCCCCCAAAAAAGGCTTAACGGCCAGGCACGTACGGCAGGGTTCATGCAGGCGCTCGAAGAAGCGGGGTTCAAAGGTGCCGGAATCAAGCAGCAGTCGAGTTTTTCGTATCGGGAAACCTACGATTATACGCGGGAACTTATCGCCGAAACGCCCGATCTCCGCGCAATCTGGCTGCAGGGTTCGGATCGTTACCGCGGTGCTCTCGACGCGATCGCCGATGCGGGAAAGAAAAACGATATTCTGCTCGTGACATTCGACGCAGAACCCGAATTTCTCCGGTTGATCCCCGAAGGGGTATTGCTCGGCTCGGCGATGCAGCAGCCCTACCTGATGGGACAGGAAGCCGTTGCCACCCTCGACCTGCATCTGCGCGGCTTCCCAGTCGAAAAAAACCGCCTTCTCCCAGTCCTCGCCGTGTCGGCCGAAAACATCGCCCAAGAACTCCCTACCATCCGGCGTAACGTCCTTGGAATTGAAGGAAAGTCCGAATGAACCGGCTGAAACTCCATTTTTCCCGTTACTCATTCTACGTTATTTTAGGAATAATCATCGTTTCCACGGTTGTCACCGTCATGTCGATTCACGCGGCCTACAACTACCGCACGATCAAAAACGGCAAAATCGCCGACATGCACGAGAACTCACGCCTCACCGTCGCCGCTCTCCACAAAAACGTCGCGGGTATGATGGCGGCCTATGCCGTCAATGATTATGAAACCCTGCTGCGCAATGAAATGGATCGCCGTGACAACTATGCGGTGATCGTGGAAGACTATAACATGGGAAAAATCCTGGGACAGGAGAGTTATCGCACGGGGCAGATCCGCGACGGTGCATGGAACGCCATCGATTTCGATTCCGACAATCCCGAACACGTCAAAGCCCTCACTGAAGCCTATTCATCCGAAAGCCACGACATTCTGACACCTCAGGGCAAAAAAATCGGTACCATCACCGTCTATCTTTCCGACCGTACCCTCAACGAAGCTTTCCGTCAACTTATCGTCGATACGCTCATCAATACCCTCGTCATTTCGGTTTTTCTGATCGTTCTGCTTTTCATTACGATCCGGCTATTCGTTCTCAAACCCCTTTCTGACATCGTTGCGACCATCGATGAGGGCAATGCGCAGGGGATCCCGCTCAAACCGGTCCCCGGAGAAGGATCCCGTGAAATTTTCGCCCTGGCAGACAAGATGAACCGGATGATCAATACCATCAAGGATTCCCAAAAAGCCCTTGAACATCAGGCAACCCACGATACACTGACCGGGCTTGCCAACCGTACCCTCTTCGATGACCGTCTCGAGCAGGGAATACTCAAAGCCAAACGCAATCGGACCCGTCTCGCCCTGCTCTTCATCGATCTTGACCACTTCAAAGAGATCAACGACTCGATGGGGCATAAAGTCGGGGACAAAGCGCTCAAAATCGTCACGCGCAGGCTTGAAAAAACAATCCGGGAAGAAGACACCCTCGCCAGGCTTGGAGGAGACGAATTTACCGTCATTCTCGAAGGTATACACGAACCGCAGGACGCGTCAGTGTTGGCCGAAAAAATCCTCAAAGCCCTCTCCGAGCCGATGACGATCGAGAACCGCGTTTTCTACAGCGGCTGCAGTATCGGCATCAGCCTCTATCCCGACAACGGCGATTTGCCTGACGACCTCCTCAAATACGCCGATGCGGCGATGTACAACGCCAAAAACGAAGGGCGCAATACGTTTCAGTACTACAGCACCGATATGACCGAGCGCGCACTCGAACGCGTCGTGATGGAAACCAGCCTGCGCGAAGGGCTGAAAAAAGGAGAAATCGTCGTCCATTACCAGCCTCAGGTAGACGGCCGTAACGGTACGATCGTCGGTATGGAAGCGCTTGTACGATGGCAAAGCCCCGAATACGGGCTCGTATCTCCGGCCAAATTCATCCCCATCGCCGAATCGAGCGGCCTGATTGTCGATCTGGACCGTCACGTGATGAAAACGGCGATGATCCAGATAGAACGCTGGTACGCGGCAGGGTTCAATCCGGGCGTCATGGCGATGAATCTTGCGGCCAAACAGCTCCAGCAAAAAGATTTCATCGACTATCTCGAAAAACTGATTGCCGAAACGGGATGCAAACCCGAATGGATCGAACTCGAAGTGACCGAAAGCCAGATCATGATCCACCCCGAAGAGGCGATTCAAATCCTCTCCCGTCTCAGTGACATCGGGGTACGCCTGGCGGTAGACGACTTCGGAACGGGGTATTCGTCCCTCTCCTATCTCAAAAAATTCCCGATCAACAAACTTAAAATCGACCGTACTTTTGTGCAGGATCTGCCGCATGACGAAGAGGATGCCGCAATCACAAAAGCAATCGTCGCCCTCGCGCGGAACCTGAATCTTTCCATCCTTGCCGAAGGGGTCGAAACCCCCGAACAGCAGGCGTTCTTGATCGAAAACGGATGCGCCCATATACAGGGATACCTCTATTCCAAACCTCTCCCAACAGACGAGATGGAGGCCCTTCTTTCAAACACGTTAGGGTAAACTTCCGTTTATGGATACACGTAAACAACAGCTGATCAGCGACATTGAAAACCTTCTCAACCGCTACGAGGGGATCAGACCTACCCACATCGACCCGAAACTGCTTCACTTCATGGACGAAACCACCCTGCTCCACATTATCGATTCCCTGCTGCGCCAGCAAGAAAAAACGAACGAAACGAATCGTGAATGGCTGGAACAATTTAAAAAGTATTAAAAGTTTTTTTAAGGCAATGCTAAAAAATATTATCTATAATACCAACAATAAAACACAATGATATTTTTTAACATATCATAATCCAAGGAGCTTTCATGTCCTCTAACGTCGATTTGATCCAACTGACCGAACAAACCAAAAAACTGACCGCACTCGTCGTCGAAGACGAAGTAGTAGCCAACGATCTGCTGAGTTCTACTTTCAAAAACTTTTTCGGCGAAGTGACTTCGGCCTACAACGGTGTAGAAGCGCTGCGCATGTACGAAAAAGTAAACCCTGATATCGTATTTGTCGACATCATCATGCCTGAAATCGACGGTATCGAACTGGCCCGCCGTATCCGTGCGATCAACCCAAACCAGATTATCATTGTCATTTCGGCCAGCAACGACATCCAGAAAATCTCCGAATCAATCGAAGTCGGAGTCAACAGCTTTATCCAAAAACCGATCGACACCAAAAAAATCCTCGAAATGCTCCAGAACATCGCATCGCTTGTTTCCAAACGGAAAAAAATCGAGACCAAAACGTTCTCGATCTCACTTCCGCTGGATATCTACGAGCTGGTTGACGAAAACGCGAAAGCTGAAAGCATCTCGAAAAACGCCGTCATCATCCGCGCGCTTCGCTCTTTCTACAACAACTGATTTTCATTCCCCTCTTCCCCTTGTTCGGGGAAATTACCACAAAATTTAGCTTTTTTTCAGAATTAAAAAACTATAATTTCGGCTCAGGTTCATCCTGCTTCTTCTTTTTAAAGTGGCCCCATCATCTAATGGTTAGGATTCCAGATTTTCATTCTGGCCATAGGGGTTCGAATCCCCTTGGGGTCACCACTTTAAACTCCCTACTTTACGTACTTTCAAGCACTTTAAGATTTTACAGGTGACCGTTTCGGTGTCCGCTTTTACACGTTTATAGCTTGTTATGATAGATTTTTGTGCACTGAAATCTGAAGAGGAACAAAATGTTGTCCGAGAACATCGTAGTATTGCTTGTTTATCTTACCTATATGGTCTATAAAAAGCAGAGTTAGCCCTATCTTTGGAAGATAGGACCCTCAAAGGTTGAAAAAGTTCTAAGCGATTTTTTTGCAGAGGAGCTTTTTGACCCGTTTGTTGTTGATCTCCAAAATTTCATAGGAGCATAAGCCGTCCTCCACGAAATCCCCGACTTCAGGCAATCGTCCGATCAGATTAAAAACCCGTCCTCCTATCGTAACCGAATGTTCCGCTTCGTCGAAGCTTATATCCAAAATTTCTTCGACCTTTTCAAGATTCACCATGCCGTCAAATTCGTACGTATTTTCGTCGATCCGTCGAATCATTTCATTTTTGGAATCGTGTTCGTCGCTCGTATCGCCGATGATCTCTTCAAGAATATCTTCCATGGTCAGCAATCCCGACGTTCCGCCGTATTCGTCTACGACCAAAGCGATATGAATCCGTTCCTTGTTCATTTTGTTGAGAATATCGGCGACCGAAGCGTTTTCGGGAACCATGATGATCGGTCTGACAAACTGCGACATATCAACGATCTGCCGATTCAAAGCGTTATTAAGCAGATCGCGCGTATGAATCATTCCGCTGATATTGTCTTTGCCGCCGTGACAGTACGGATAGCGGGTATAGCGTGTCGTCGTGATAAGGGCGACATTTTCCTCAAATGACTTTTCGGAATTGATGCATACCATGTCTTTACGGGGAGTCATGATCTCTTTGGCAACGGTTTCAGAAAAATCGACCGCATTTTTGATGATTTCACTCTCTACCGAATCAATATACCCCCCTTTGAAACTCTCATTAACGATAATGCGGATTTCTTCTTCGGAATGGGCCATTTCATGTTCGGACGAGGGCGCGATACCGATTTTTTTGAGAAAAAAGGCAGCAACGACATCGAAAAAACGGATCAGCGGATAAAACAAAATCCAGAACAGGTACAGTGGTCTGGCGATAACAAGCGCCATCGTTTCGGCTTTGGCGATAGCAACCGATTTGGGAACCAGTTCCCCGAATACGACGTGCAAAAAGGTAATGACGGTAAACGCGATTGCAAAGCTAACGGTATGCAGCAAGACGGGATTGTCACCGAAAAAATGGGTAAACGTCGGTTCGATCAGTCTCGCAAGCGCCGGTTCACCGATCCATCCAAGTGCCAGTGACGAGAGGGTAATCCCCAATTGGGTAGCGCTCAGGTAGGTATCCAGGGAGTTGGACATTTTGAGCGCCAGCGAAGCGTTGGGTTTTCCGTGTTTGGCCATCTCTTCAAGCTTGGTTCGTCTTACTTTGACGATGGCAAACTCCGAGAGGACGAAAAATCCGTTCAGAAGAACTAAAAACAGTGCTGCAACAAGCATTGCAGCGGATTGTAAATCCGATTCCAAGAAACCTCTTTGTGTAAATTACAAGACTTTGCACCCTACTGATGCAAAATTTATTCTGAATATTATAGTAAAAGAGAGTTAATAATGCCTGTATTGAACCGTTTTAAGCTTCCTTGCATTAAACTTGCAACGTTACATTACGGATCCCATATACTACTTTTTCTAAAGGTCTGATGCGTGAGCCTGAACAATAAGATTTTGTTGCTGATCGTATCGGCATTGTCGCTTTTCATCCTCTCGTTTCTCTATTTCTGGAAATACAACGCCCAAAAAATCGACGAGCTTCAAAACATCCGGGTACAGGAATTTCAGGCAACCTTCGGCGAACTGCTCGACCTTCACGGCGACAAATTCCAAACCATGAATTACGATTACTCCTACTGGGACGAATTGGTTTCGTTCGTAGAGAGCAAAAACCACCAGTGGGCCGAGGTCAACCTCAAAGAACCGATGCACGTCAATCACATCGACTACTGCGCCGTTTACGATACCCGCGGTCAGGTAGTCCATTACGACCAGTCCTCCTCCGCCCTTCCCGATCTGAGAAAACGGCTCCCGCTATCGACACTCAGCTCCGCCGTTCCGCTGTTTTCATATTATTTTATCGTCGAAAACGGCTATCTGATCCAGGTCTTTTCCTCCCCCATCCAGCCATCATCGGATTTCATGCGCCAATCGCCTCCGAAAGGGTATTTTGTCATCGCCAAAGTATGGTCACCGCGTTATATCGCCGATCTCGCCAAAATCACCAAACAAAGCGTCGAACTGGCCAAAAATGGCAAAACGTACGACTTCCTTTATCCGTTGGCCTCACATGAAGGAAAAGCGGTTGCCCATCTGGGTGTCCGGCTCACTACCGCCACAGGTGAAATCGTCGATTCGATTTTCAAAACGCAGCTCGTGTTTATCCTCGCGGTGGGAATAATTTTCGTCGCGCTCTTGTCCCTGATCCTGTTGCGCCTCGTCACAAAACCGCTAAAACAGATAGCCGAATCGATCCGGGCAAAAGATCCGCGCATACTCGGCCGTCTCCCCTCACAGCATGACGAAATGGGGAACATCGCCCGTGCGGTAAGTGACTATTTTACAAATACGGCGGTACTGGAAAACTACAAAACGGTAATCGATCTGGGGTACATCGTCTCGAAAACCGACCGCGATGGCTACATTACCTATACCAACAAAGCGTTTGAAACCATCAGCGGTTTCTCCGCTGGCGAACTGATCGGAAACAAACACAACATTACGAAACACCCCGATTTGCCGCGCGAATTTTACACGCGGCTGTGGTCGACCCTTTTGAACGGCGACGTATACATAGGCATCATCAAAAACAGGGCCAAGGACGGAAAAACCTATTATCTGCGTTCGGTAATCGCCCCCATCTACTCCCCTGCCCGCGAATCGGTGGAATACATCTCGATCGCAATCGACGTCACCGAACTCTTTGTACGGATGGAGCAGATCGCCCGCCAAACGACCGATTCCCTGACAGGGCTTCCGAACCGCCAGCAGCTCACCGAAGACCTCGCCATAGAAGGGGTACAGTCGCTTGCGCTCCTCAATATCAAGCGCTTCCGTGCCATCAACGAATCCTACGGCTATGAAACGGGCGACATGCTGCTGCGGCAGTTTGCCCATAAGCTCAACACGCTGGTCTCCACCGCAAAAATCTACCGGGTATCGGGAGACGAATTCGCGCTGTTGTTTGATGAGGGGTCCGAAAGTGACGTCCGATCGGAACTTGGGCGCATTATCAACCACCTCGAAAGCGAACCGTTCGACCTCTCCGGAACCAGCCTGAACGTCGATCTGCTCGTAGCCTATGCCCGCAGCGAGAACAATCTGCGGATGAAATGCGATATGGCGTTGCATTATGCCAAAGTCAACCATCTCTCCTTTATCGATTTCAACCGCAACGTCGAAATCGAAAATGAACTCAAACAGGCCAAAGAGACAACGGCCTTGATCCAACACGCGATCAAATACAGACGGATTATCGCTTTCGGACAGAAAATCTTCAACACCCGCGACAACAGCTTCAAAATCGAGACGCTCATGCGCCTCGTCACCCCTTCGGGTGAAATACTAACCCCATACCGATTTTTGGAACAGTCCAAAATTGCCGGACTGTACGAAAAAATGACCCTGCAGATGCTCGCGTGCGTATTCGATTATTTCAAAGGCAATCAGGCCGTTTTTTCGGTCAATCTCACCTTTGAGGATATCGTCAACAACGACGTGACGGCGTTTTTCTTCAACTCCATCGAAAAATACGCCCTGCAGGGAAGAATCATCATCGAGCTGGTTGAAACCGAACAAATCGATGCGGCACACAGCGAAACCGGCCGTTTTATCGAACGGGCAAAAGCGTTAGGATGCCGCATCTCGATTGACGATTTCGGAAGCGGCTATTCCAATTTCAATTACCTCGTAAGCATCGGGGTTGATTACTTGAAAATCGACGGAAGCCTTATCCAAAATATCGATACCGATCCCAATGCTTTCATCACGGTCAAAGCGATCGTGTCGCTGGCTCAGGCGATGGGTATCGAAATCGTGGCCGAATTCGTCCATTCGCAAAGCGTCATGGAACGCGTCGTATCGCTGGGAATCGAATTCATGCAGGGATACCACCTGCACGAGCCCGAGCCACTGGAGACACTCCTCCTCTGACCGTACTAGAGCTTGTTGACGATCGTTTTGATTTCGTTGACCAGCGCCTGCTGACGGTTGTAGATGTATTCGATGAGATAACTCTCGTAAGGTTCTTCGAGATCGAGAATAACGACGAGCTTCGTAAAATCGTCCTCTTTTTGGAGATACTGTATTTTCCCCGATACGGCCATCGGGACCATCCCCCCCTCAAAACGGGCAATAGGCAGGTTAAACTGCAGCATAACCGACGTCCCTACGTCCGGCGGAGTCTTACCGCTCCCGATACGGCACGCAATCGATTTGATCGAAATATCCAGAATCGTCCCAGCACTCACGTTTTTGGGTGAAGTCAGCGTTACATGCATCCGGTGGTCGCTCTGGATGCGGATGTACTGCCGGTTGTTGGCGGAAGCCTCGAGCGGCTGAAACTGGGAGAGGACGGCGATTTTTTTGCCGACGTCGACGATTTTGATGTCGGATTGGAGGTCGAAAGGGAAACCGGGGGACTGGATGACGGTATGCCCTTCGAGCTTCATCGCATATCCCTGTATTTTTTCGATCGCAAGGTACGCCAATCCCTCGGATAGTTTGACCAGTCGTGCAGGGGTGCTGATCCGGATCCCTTTGTAAAAATTCAAAAGCTTGATGGGAGTTTTGTTCAGCATCAGTTTCTCGAGATAATACAGCGCCTCTTCGGTATCGTCCAAAACCCCTTCTCCCACGCTGATTTCGTGATGTACAAGGTTCGCGATATCGGCGGAGAGGAGGTTTTTTTGATGAATGTTGTCGATGATGCGGATTGCTTTGTCCAGTTCCGAACCTTTCATGTCGATCACGAACGAATTGAGCACGGGGACATTCCCCTCGATGTTCACGTGGGCGCTGACGTCGTGGTGGAACCGCTCCAGCGTCTCTTTGAGTTCATCGAGTCCGGCGCGCTCGTGCATAACCGTAAAAACATTTTTATGCCACTGTGCGATCTGGGCATCGCGACCGAAATAGCTTTTCGCCCGGGCGAGGATCTCTTTGTACAGTTCGTGGTAGAGATGCTCGCCGTTGAGCGCGATGATTTTATCGCTGTTTTCGACATGCACCATGATGACCGGGATCGATTCGTTTTCTTTTTTGTGGACGACAAAGGCGTCTTTGAGCCGTTCGATAAACTCCATCCGGTTGTGAATCCGCTGTTCGCAGCTTTGCAAGGGAGCTTTGAGCGGAATCATCGCAATGAGCGTTTCATTCCCTTTAAGCGGATGGGTATTGACGAAATAGGCTTTTTGCCCTTCCAGAACGCTCTCGATCTCCACTACTTTCTGGTTCGATCCGGGCTGAGCCATCATTACGGCAAGATCGCTGTCGGCGATGAAACGGTCGAATTCGTCAAGGCGGCTGATGCCGAAGTGGTGTTTGAGCAGTTCATTCACGTATGCGCTTTTACCGTTTTTGCAGATACAGAACAACGTATTGGAATGTTCGGTTATATGGCGCTGGAAACCGTGGATCACCGCATCGTTGTAAGCACGGACAAGAACGGGGAAAATTCCCGCGAGGGCGCTATGGAATTCTTCGGCGTCGGCAGCAAAGGGGACGACACCCCACGCGCGCAGCCTCATCGCCCCCCGCAGGACGTCGTTATCATTGCAGTCAGGGGCCATAACGAGGGTTTCAAGGCGATGTATTGAGGCGAGAACATTGCCCAGCGAAGGGGATATCAGGCGCGGTGTCGGCAGGCATACGATCATCAGGTGGTATTCGCCGTGAGCTTTTGCCGCCTGCGAGGGGGTGATAAACGTAACGTTGCGGAACAGAGCCGCCGCCGCTTTGGCAAAAGGGATTTCGCTCCCCTCTTCCTGTATCACGGCCAGATCGAAATGTCTGGCGTATTTTGCGATTTTTTCCTTGGACACTCATTCACCCGGCGATATAAATTATTTACTGTAACGATTGTATCGAATCGTGCGGATGAGTCCGCTTAAAAGTGCTCAAAGCTCCGGTAAACCGAGTTTCTGATAGAATATAAAGAAAAAAATCAGGAAAATATTTATGCTTCGTATTGCCCCAAGCCCGACCGGCGATATGCACATCGGCCATCTTCGTGTAGCCCTGTTCAACTACATATGCGCCGTACAGCGCGAAGAACCTCTTCTCATACGCATCGAAGACACCGATAAAGAACGCTTTATCCCCGGGAAAGAGAAAGAGATTTTCGACATCCTCGCCCTCTTTGGGATCGAGTACCAAGAGCAGCAGCTCCAGAGCAACAATCTGCGCTTCCACCGCGCCATGGCGCTACAGCTTCTCCAGGACAAAAAAGCGTTTAACTGCTTTTGTCCCCCCGAAACGCTTGAGGCCAAACGCGAAGCGGCAAAAGCGGCCCGCACCGCCTACCGTTACGACGGCGCGTGTGAGAACCTCCCCGCAGAAGCCGTCATCGATAACGAAAACCCCTTTACCATCCGCCTGAAAAAACCTTCCGAGCCGATCACCGTCAAAGACATCATCAAGGGGGAGTCCACATTCGAACCCGATGAAATCGACAGTTTCATCCTGATGCGCGCCGACAAGTATCCGACGTACAACTTCGCGTGTGCGGTCGACGACATGCTCGCCGACATCTCCCTCATCATCCGCGGCGAAGACCATCTCTCCGATACCCCCAAACAAATCGCCATCCACCGCGCCCTGGGGTATACCAAAACGATCGAATACGCCCATCTGCCCGTCATCCTCAACGACGAAGGGAAGGAAACGTCCGGGCACGACGAGGCTTCGAGCGTCAAATGGCTGCTGGAGGAAGGATACCTCCCCGAAGCGATCAGCAACTACCTGATCTTGATGGGGAACAAAACGCCGACGGAAATTTTCACCCTCAAAGAGGCGATCAAATGGTTCGACCTGCGCACCCTTTCCAAAGCGCCCGTCCGGTTCGACATGGACAAGCTCAAATTCATCAACCGCGAACACCTCAAAGGGCTTGACCCCAAAGAGCTTTCGCGTTACGTCGGCTTTGCCGACGAAGAGATCGGCAACCTCGCCAAAGTGTTCCTCGATGAAGCCGTAACCCTCAAAGAACTGCGGGGAAAAATCGGCGCGGTGTTCGCTCCGAAAATCGTCCCCGACGAATACAAAGAGGGGTTTGACGTGTTGCGGGACCTGACGCTCAAGGCGCCCCATTTCGACGATTTCGAAGCGTACAGTAACTATCTTGCCGAACACAGCGGTCTCCAGGGGGAAAACTTTTTCAAACCGCTGCGCATTCTTATCAGCGGTTCCGAAAACGGCCCCGAACTCGCCGATCTGTATCGGTATCTTAAAAACTACATCAAAGAGGTGGCCAAATGATGAGCGGCATTATCGCGGGACTGGGCGGCATCGTCCATTCCCTTCTCACCGTCTATATCTGGGTCGTCATCATCGGCGCCCTGCTCAGCTGGGTCCGTCCCGACCCCTACAACCCTATCGTGCAGATCATTTACCGATTGACCGAGCCGGCATACCGCGCTATCCGACGCATGATGCCGACCGTTTTCAACGGTATCGACCTCGCACCGATCATTTTGATCGTTCTGCTGAACGTGGCCGATGTGATATTGATTAATATCATAAACGGAATGGTGGTCGGATGATCGGCCGTTCACTGTTTCTGGGGGCGTTGCTGGTTTGTTCGGCATCCGCCGTCACCCTCGATGAGATCGCTTCCAAACCCCCTTCCCGGGAAAAGAACTTCCTCATCTGGCAATTTCTGAAACAAGACATCAACGCCTCCGCGGCAAGCGAAGCGTTTTACCAGATCGATACGGTCAACCCGCGTTTCTTGTTCGACTATGCTGCCAAAACCGACGAGAGCGAAATCCGCTACACCGCCGATTGCATGCAGAAAGTCTCCACCCAGCTCATGGCGATCGAGCAGGACGACTGCCTCTACCTCGCCCTCACCCCTCAAAAAGCGCAGATGCTCGAAAGCTACGAGCGTGAGCTGATCGCGACACGCCTGGGGGACCGTTTCGGCGACGTTCAATGGCTGCGTACGATGAACCATAACAATCACTTCGCCCCCTACAGCGACCTCGAAGCGTCGCTGAAGCTCTTCAACCTTTCCTCTCCTCAATACCGGCATGAGCATTTCAACCACCCCATCGATCTCGAAAGCCTTGCTTCCCTGACGTCGATGAACGGTTTTGCCCAGCTGGTGTACTGGAGCGTCACCGACCCGAAACTGGGCGAACTGCACGCTTCGCTGGCCAACGTCAGCGGCGGATCTTACGGATTCCAGACTCATTTTTATCTCGGGATCAACGCCCTTCGCTACGGGCGCGCCGACAATGCCCATTTCCACCTGCTCGAAGCCAAGCGCAAAGCCCCTTCCCCGATGGAACGGGACAAATGCACCTTCTGGATCTACCGTGTCACGTCGGATGACGCGATGCTTCGTGAGCTCTCCGAGAGCCTGGACATCAATATGTACGTCCTGTGGGCCAGGGAACGTCTGGGCGTCGAAACCGAAAACTATTTCACGACCCTTCCGACCAGCGGCCCCGGAGGATTCAAAGGGGACGATCCGTTCGAATGGAACCGTCTTCACCGCGAAATGGTCGCCACGCCGCCCGAAGAACTCTACCGCCTCGTCGAACGCTACGAAGGAGACGATTCGCTCGCCGTGCAGGCGTACATGATCGAACGGGTTTACCAGCCCTACGTTCATAATTTCACCATGCCCTACGAGCGCTATCTGCAAGGGATCGACAACGACCAAAAAGCGTTTCTCTATGCGCTCATGCGCCAGGAGACCCGGCTGATTCCGGGGTTGATCTCGCGTTCCTTCGCACTGGGCCTGATGCAGATCATGCCGTTCAATGTCGATTCGATCTCCAAAATCCACCCCCTCAAAGTCTCTTCGTATCAGGATATGTTCAACCCCCAGTTCAACATTCCCTATGCGATCGAGCATCTCAAACACATCGACAACACCCTTTACAACCCCGTGTTTAAAGCCTACGCCTACAACGGCGGCATCGGCTTTACGAAACGGCTGATTACGGCGGAGGGGGTTTTTCTAAACGGGGAGCACGAACCGTTTATGAGTATGGAACTCGTCTGGAATGCGGAAAGCAGGGAATACGGCAAGAAAGTTCTTGCCAATTACGTGATCTACAAGAAGATCCTGGGGGAGAGCGTTTCGATCACTCGGATTTTTGATAATTTAACACAGCCGACCCTGTCTGATTGTTTTCGAGCCGCAGCGCAAGCCCCGGCCCGGTGACCGGTTCGAAACGGATCAGGAAATAGCGGTTCCAGTTGTTCTGGATCGGAATAAGCGAACGGCGGGGATCGTTCTCCTTGATCTCTTCCATCGAAGCGGGTGCGATCGCCCGCGTAATGGGCTTTTTCGTTTTGGAATCGACGTCCGCGACGTTGAGCGTCAGTGTGTAACCGTGGTCTTCCAACGTCCATTTTTTAACGTCCTGGTTGCGCTTTTCAAAATAAAAAGCGGCCATGAAATACTCGCCGTCACGGTATTGTCCCGGATAGACGGGGTTGAGATACACGGCAGAGACAATCGCTTTGGTCTCCATCGATTTGACAATACTGGCGGTACGGAGCTGCTCGACCGAGCGCTCGTGGGCCTCGTCCATCGTGAACAGATCGAACGCCCCTTTCTGGGAACATCCGCCAAGTGCCAAAACGGCCGCCAGCGCTACAAGTGAAAATCGCATAATCGTCCTTAAAAGTGGTTCAGATACACTATCTTAACAAAATTTCAATGATAGTTGACTATAATATCCCCTATTTTTACTCGAGGTACGATTTTTGAAAAAACGACTAGCGGTTGCGTTTACCGGCCCCTCCAACAGCGGCAAAACGACCCTTATTCTCAAAGTGGCCCGAAAACTGATCCACGAGCACGGTCTGCAGGTCGCCATCGTCAAAAACGACCCCAAAGACAAGGCCCAGTTCGACGTTCCCGGAAAAGACAGCTACAAGTTCAGCGATACGGGGGCCGAAGTGATCGTCACTTCCCCGACGCGCACCACCTATTTTTCCAAACGGCACAAAGAACTCGACGAGCTGATCGCCCTGTTCGGCGAGTTCGACGTGCTGCTGGTCGAGGGGCTCAAAAACCTCCCCCTCCCGCGCATCAGCATTTTCCGGGGATCGATCGATACCGACTATTTTCCCTACATGAACGCCCTAGCGGTCGACGACACGATCGACACCGCCCGCTATACGGTCCCCGCGGGGATCGATCTGCTCGATCTCAACAACCCCGATCAGGTGATCGGATGGATTTTAGACAACGCAAAGGTACTTGAATGAACACGATTTTAGAAGCGATCCAGAAAAGCGCGATCCGCATCAAACACGCCATCGACGTCAAAGACATCGGTTATTCGCAAGAACAGAACAGCTCCGGGGAAACGCAGCTTCAGCTCGACATCCAAAGCGACCTCATTATCGAAGAGGAACTGAGCAAAATCGCATCGGTCCACACCATCGCCAGCGAAGAAAAAGAACATCCCATGACGCTCAATGAAGAGGGGCGCTATTTCATCGCGTTCGATCCGCTCGACGGTTCATCGCTCGTCGACGTCAATCTCAGCGTCGGATCGATTTTCGGCATTTACGACGGCGGGTTTTCGGGGAAACGGATGGTTGCGGCCTGCTACGTCGTTTACGGTCCGCGCGTCGAGCTCGTATTTGCCCAGGACGGCAAAGCATCTCTTTATCTGCTCCAAAACGGCGAATTCGAGTACGTCAAGGAGATCCGCTTGAACGCTAAGGGAAAAATCATGGCCCCCGGCGGTACGCAGCAACACTGGGCCCCCTACCACAAAGCGATGATCGATTCGTTCTTCGCGCGCGGCTATCGCCTGCGCTATTCGGGCGGTATGGTTCCCGATCTGCACCAGATTCTCCTCAAAGGCGGCGGTCTGTTCAGCTACCCCGGCGCAGCCGACAAACCGGAGGGGAAACTGCGGATGCTGTTCGAGGTTTTTCCTTTCGCCTTCGTCTTCGAAACGGCCGGCGGAAAAGCGGTCGACGGCAAAGGGCGGGTACTGGAGAAAATCCACGCGCACGTCCACGACACGAGTCCGTGTTTCTTCGGCTCGTCCGAGGAAGTCGAAGAGGTTATGAGTGTCTATGCACGGGAACAGTGACGTTTTCGAGCAGCGGCTCGAAGAGGCAACCCGCACCCTTCGGGCGTGCCAGGAGGAGAAAAAACTTGAAAGCTGCTACGACTGCCCCGAGTGCATCGGGTGCGAAACACGGGGAAAATACGTCCGGAGCGTGTACGAAAGCATGTCCAAGGGCGAAACCGGCGGATTTGATTTTTAGGAAGGAAATTTTATGAGCAAAAACTATATTACCACCCCCATCTACTATGTCAACGGCGAAGCCCACATCGGTCATGCCTACACCACGTTCATCGCCGATGCCCTCGCCCGCCACTCGCGCCTCGTCGGCAACGAAACCTATTTTCTCACCGGTACCGACGAACACGGCCAGAAAATCGAGGAATCGGCGAAAAAACAGAACAAGCCGACACAGCAGTTTGCCGACGAGATCAGCGCCACCTTCCGCAACCTCTGGGACGAGTTCGGCATCAGCTACGACCAGTTCATCCGGACCACCGATGCCGCGCACAAAAAAGGAGTCCAGGCCGCATTCGCGAAAATGGTCGAAAACGGCGACGTTTACAAAGACTTTTACGAGGGGAACTACTGCGTCAGCTGCGAAACGTTTTTCCCCGAGTCGCAGCTCATGGACGGCGGATGCTGCCCCGACTGCGGACGTCCTACCACCATCGTCAAGGAAGAGAGTTATTTCTTCCGTCTCAGCAAGTACGAAAAGCCGTTGCTCGACTATTACGAAGCACACCCCGAATTCATCCTTCCCAAATCGCGCCGTAACGAGGTAATGAGCTTCGTCAAAAGCGGTCTCAACGACCTCTCCGTCACCCGGACGAGCTTTAGCTGGGGGGTTCCGCTCCCCGAATCCCTCAACGAACCAAAACACGTCATGTACGTCTGGCTCGACGCCCTCATGAACTATGTAACGGCGCTGGGATACGGCACCGACGAAGCCAAAATGTCGTTCTGGCCCGCCAACGTTCAGCTCGTCGGCAAAGACATCCTCCGATTCCACGCGATCTACTGGCCGGCGTTTTTGATGAGTCTCGGGTTGCCGCTTCCCAAACACATCGGAGCGCACGGGTGGTGGACCCGCGACGGCGAAAAAATGTCCAAATCCAAAGGGAACGTCGTCGATCCGCGCGAAGTTTCCAAGCACTACGGCGCCGAAAATTTCCGCTATTTCATGATGCGCGAAGTGCCGTTCGGACAGGATGGGGACTTTTCGCAGCGTGCCCTCATCGACCGCCTCAACTCCGATCTCTCCAACGATCTTGGGAACCTGCTCAACCGCATCATCGGAATGAGTGAAAAATATTCCGACTTCCGCATCGACAGTGTTGACGTCGAAAAATACCACGCACGCGAACTGGGCGATGCGCACGCGCTCCTCGACGCGCTCCCTCCTTATCTTGAGGAGCTGCAGATTCACCGTTACCTCGAAGAACTCTGGAAAGTCTTCACGATCGGGAACAAGGCCATCGAAGAGCATGCGCCCTGGAGCAAAATCAAAGAGGGACGAACGGACGAAGCCCTCGCCACCGTCGCCCTCGTCGCCAATCTACTCGCCAAAGCCTCCGTCATGCTGCACGGCATCATGCCCAATACCACGGCCACCATCGCCGATGCGCTGGGATTCGCGATCAATACCCAAAGTTACAACGACCTGATCGTCAACAAAAAGCTTTTGGCCCCGTTCACGATCAAAAAAATCCCTCCCCTTTTCCCGCGCGTCGAAGAGCCTCTGATGAGCGAAGCCCCCAAAGCGATGATCGAGGAAGCCCCCAAAGCGGCCGAGCCGAAAAAAGAGGAGAAAAAAGAGAGTACGGTCCCCAGTGAAGGTCTTATCACGATCGATCAGTTTTTCCAGACCTCGCTTAAAGTCGGAACCGTCCTCGAAGCCGAGGAAGTGCCCAAAAGTTCGAAACTCCTGAAGCTTCAGGTCGATCTGGGCGAAGAGACGCCCCGCCAGATCATCGCGGGGATCCGCGAATACTACTCCGCCGAATCGCTGGTGGGAACACAGGTGTGCGTCGTTGCCAACCTCAAACCCGCGAAGCTTATGGGAATGCTCTCGGAGGGGATGATCCTCGCGGCCAAAGACACTGAGGGACTCTGCCTCGTACGTCCCGAAAAACCACGCACGAGCGGAAGTTCGATTGGATGAGGCTTGAAAATATCCTCGCACTGACGCAGGGAAACCTCCTGGGGGCACCGACCGTCAGCATCTTTGAGAATGTCGTCTTCGACCCTTCCAAAGTGAAGCGGGGATCATTGTTCGTCGCCTATTCGGCCGACGAAATTCCGGAAGCGCTCCTGCACGGCGCTTACGGCGTCCTGTTCGACCGCCCGACCCAGATCGCCGACAGTGAAGTTGCGTGGATCAAAGTCGAAAACATCGATGCGGCACTCAAAAAGCTGCTCCGTTTCTATCTGCTCGAAAAAGAGCTGCAAGTTTATGCCTGCGATCCCATTACACTGCACCTCTCCACGATGATCACTACCCCGCCCTCCTTTTGCAATGTGGAGGGGAGCATGCGCGAAGTGTGGGAAAAACTGTGGCCTCTGGAAAAAAAAGCGATCGTGCTATTCTCTCCGACGCTGACCGATCCCGATATCTTCATCGAGCATTCCCAGCTGATACGGGCGCAGGAAAATACGATCACCATCATCGAGCAGACCCTTTTCGAAACCTCTTTCATCCACAACGACACGTTTTACGAGCGACAGATGCTCTCGCCGTTTTTCATCCCCTATCTTGAGCACCTGCTGTTTTTTTACACGTTTCTGCGGATCCCGTTTCAGATTCGGGGGTTCAGCAAGATGGGCCACTTTATCCCCGTTTTTACCAACGCGCGGATGGAGATCAAAGAATTCGGAACGAGCGAGCGGGTCGTCATTTTCGAACCGTTACTCGAACTGATCGACGAACAGATCGATTTTCTCGACGCGCAGGCTTCCTGGGCAAAAATCATCTGTCTTCTTCCCGAAACGATGCGCTCGGCGCTCACCATCGGCGTCGACAACATCCTCTTTTACCGCTACCCCGAAGAGATCATTGCCCTCCTTCAAAGCAGGGATTTTCATTTTGCCCTGGTCGCCGGAGTGGATAAAAGTGTTCTTCGACCGTCGCGCTCGTCGATGAAGCAGCTCGAACTCGATTTTTTTTAGGAGAGGGGGGGAACGGACTCGGCATAATAAACGTACCGGTTTCTTCCCTCATTTTTTGCACGGTAGAGTGCTTCATCGGCATGTTTGAGAAGCGTTTCGGGGGTTGTTTTCCCCGTTTTCACAGCAATTCCTATACTGATCGTCACAAATTCCGCTGCACTGGAGTATTCATGGGGAATTTGCAATCTCCTCACCGCTTCGAGGAGATGGTGGGCAACCGTCTCGTTTCCCTCATAATCGATCGATTCGAGCAAAACGACGAACTCTTCCCCCCCATAACGGGCAACAATGTCGCCGGGGCGCTTTAACACGGCGTTGAGAGCGGCGGCGATCCGGATCAGACACTCATCCCCTTTGCCGTGGCCGTAGTGGTCGTTGTAGTTTTTGAAAAAATCGACGTCGATCATCATGACCGACAGAGCCCGATTTTCCCGCTCGCTGTCGCGAAATCTCTTGAGATACGTTTCATCAAACGCGCGGCGGTTGGCGATATGGGTGAGACCGTCCACCATCGAGAGCTCTTCGAGCAGATCGTTTTTGAGTTTCATGTCGACGATGGTTTTCACCCGTACCCTGACGATCGCGGGATAAAAAGGCTTCGAGATGTAATCGACCGCACCGAGATTGAATCCGTGTTCCTCATCTTCGGGAGAGTTTCGGGCGGTGACGAAGATAATCGGAATTTCTTTGGTCTGGGGTAGATTCTTAAGCGCTTTACACACCGCATACCCGTCCATCCCCGGCATTTCGATGTCGAGGAGGATCACGTCGGGACGTTCGGCACTTTGGGCGATTGCGAGGGCATCTTCCCCGTTTGTCGCCGCCTGGATTTCGTAGTCGTCGCAAAGCAAATCGTACAAAACCGAGATATTGGTGCTCATGTCATCAACGATCAGGATCGTCGCTTTTTTATTAATCATACTCATATTTTCCACTCTTTCATCTGTTTTAACGCCTGAGGATAGGCGAATCGGTCCATCTCCCTGTGCCATTGCTCAAGGCGTTCCTCTTCAACTCTCCCCGACAACCATTGCCGCAGTTGCTTTGTTTTCCGAGCGTCGGTGATTTTAAAGTTTTCGCAGTTACGGAGGGTCTCTTCGAACAGCGCCTTCCCCTCGGACTCACCCAAAAACGCCCCTTCCTCTTCCTCCCGGATCAGTGGGATGAGGGTGAGGGTAAGCTCCTCCATCGACCGCTCAAGCACCTCGATCTCCTCTACAGGGACCGGTTCCATCTCTTTATACCGCTGATCGATACGGCGGCACACCTCAAAAAGGGCTCCGGCTCCGACATTTCCGCTCACCCCTTTGAGGGCATGGATCAGCGATTTCGCCTCGGGATCGTCCGATCTGATTTTTTCGACAAGGGGGGAAAATTCCCCCTCCAGCTGTCTATGGAGGGTACGCAGCAGCATCCGCACTTTAGACTCGTCTTGGTCGGCGATGGTGCGCAGATACTCCACATCGAGGATGACGGTCGCGGTTTTTTCCCCTTTGTTCTCGCTTTCGGAGGATTCTAACGTCCGGCCGCACCATCGCGCGATCATTTCGTAGAGTTTGGACATTTCGACCGGTTTGCCCAGATGATCGCTCATCCCGGCACTCAGCGCCCTCTCTTTGTCTTCGACCGTCACGGCGGCGGTGAGGGCAATGATCGGTATCCGGTATCCCCCCTCTTGGGAACGGATCTGCTGCGTCGCTTCATATCCCCCCATCACCGGCATCTGTACGTCCATCAAAATCAGATCGAATCCCTCACGATCGGATCGGAACCGTTCTATGGCTTCTTCGCCGTTGTTCGCCACCTCTACCTCGATGCCGAACCGATGAAGCATCGTGCTCACCACCTCCTGATTGAGTTCATTGTCCTCGGCCAGAAGGATTCGGATCCCTTTGAGCCTCTCGTCGGTTTTCCACGCCGATACATCGTCTCCGTTTGTAACAAAGGTGCCGTTTCTGGCCCGATTGATGGCATTGAACAGCGCCGATTCGGTCACCGGTTTGGAGAGAAACGCCTCCATCTCGATCTCATCCGTACCGATCTGCTCAGGGGCATAGCCGCTTTGCATCACCACAAACGGATGGGTATGTTTGAGAATCCCCTCCCGCTCCAACCGGCGGATCTCTCTGATCGCCTCTTTGCCGTCCATCCCCGGCATCTCCCAATCCATCAGAATGATGTCGAATCCGCGGTTTTCGTGGTCGGCGGTGAGGATCATCCCCAGCGCTTCGTTGCCGTTCGTTGCCGTTACACACTCACACCCGAAATGCCCCAGCATCATTATGAGAATGTTTCGGGAGATCTCATGATCGTCCACTACCAGCGCCCGGCACGGGGATGGCATGTGCGGATGTTCCTGCTCCCACCGTTGAACCCCAACCTCCACCGTAAACCAGAACGTCGTACCGCGCCCCTCCTCGCTCTCAACACCGATCTCTCCCCCCATCGCTTCGACGAGCCGTTTGGAGATCGAGAGCCCCAGCCCACTCCCCCCATAGCGTCGCGTCGTCGAACTGTCCGCCTGAGAAAATGGATTAAAGAGGCGCCCGAGCTGATCCTTACTCATCCCGATCCCCGTATCCTCGACGCTCAATCGAAGCCGTGCCCTCTGCGGATGCACTCGATCAACCATCTCGATCCCTGCCGTGATCGCCCCTTTCTCGGTAAATTTGAGAGCGTTTCCGATCAGGTTGATGAGGATCTGGGAGAGGCGCAGTTCATCCCCCACAACGATCCCGGGAACGTCATCGCTTTGGTGAAAATAGAGCTGAATCCCTTTTTCTACCCCCTTCTGGCTAAACAGAACCCGCAACTGGGAGAAAATGGAACTGAGGGAAAAGGGGCGGTTTTCGAGCTGCAGTTTCCCCGCCTCGATTTTGGAATAATCGAGGATGTCGTTGATGATCCCCAACAGCAGTTTCGAAGAGGTGTGAATTTTATGGATATAATCGTGCTGCTGCGGAGGAAGATCGATTTGGAGCATCAACTCGCTCAACCCCAGAATCGCGTTCATCGGGGTACGGATCTCGTGCGACATATTGGCCAGAAACTGGCTTTTGGCGGCATTCGCGGCCGTCGCTTCCTCTTTGGCTTCCCGGATCGACGCTTCGGCTTGTTTGCGCTCCGTCACGTCATCGTAGACCACCACCAGCTCTCCCGTCGGGAGGCGATAGACGTAGTTCTCTCTCCATCCCGAAATCTTCCCATCATCATACCAGCTCATGGGGAAAAACTCCCCCTCTCCGCTTCGATAGACTCTGCGCATCACCGCAAGAAGCCCCATCAGCTCGACCGATGGAAAGCATTCGGTCACCTTCTTCCCAATGAGATCGTCTCCTCTGATCTTTTCAATCCTCTCGACAGCTCTGTTGACTTCTCTGAAGATGAAATCTTTGCCATCCTCAACACTCTCGTAGATGACGACCCCGCTGTTCATGTTTTCGAAGAGTTTGCGAAAGAGCGTCTCATTTTTTTCGAGCTGTTCGCTGATTTCTTTCTCGGCGGTGATGTCAAGCATCGTCCAGATGATCCCCCGCTCGATCTCGTCAGTATCGATCATCACCCCCGAAATCTGACACCAGATGGGTGTTCCGTCTTTTTTACGGAACGGATAAACGAGATTGGCTTTTCCGCTTTTGCGCAACGCTTCGTAGGATTCCGCAAAGCGGGTAAAATGCTCATCCGAGAGGTGAAAAATCCGAAGGCTTTCTCCAATCAGCTCCTCGGGGAGGTATCCGAACATTTCGGCGAGTTTGCGGTTTGTCTCGATGATTTTACGCTCCACCGATCCCAGAAAAATCCCCACCGCACTGTTGTCCAGCAGCGCCCGGTTAAAATTGGACGCCTGAAGCAGCGCCTCTTGATAGAGTTTGTTTTCGGTGATCTCCTGATGGGTCCCCGACATGATCAGCGGCTGCCCGTCCTCACTCCATGTCGTCACCTTACCGCGATCGAGAACCCATCGCCAGCTTCCGTCTTTGTGGCGCATCCGGGCTTCGCATTCGTAATAGTCCAGCTCCCCGGCCAGATGCCTTTGGATCATCTGGTCGCTCCGGACGAGATCATCGGGGTGGGTGTAGTCGATCCAGGTCTGAATCGATGTCGGAGCGATCTCCTCGAGAGTGTAGCCGATGATTTGGGCCCATCGCTCATTAAAGATGGTCTCGCCGCTCTGGACGTTCCACTCCCACGTTCCGACATTGGTCCCTTCGATAATCCCATCCAGCCGTTTTTTCTGCTGCGAGAGGATTTCGGTCATCTCATCGGCCAGCTTCTGCGCTTTGTCCGAGAGGCGATACGCTGAACGCATAATCCAGAAAAGCGCGAACGACAACACTATCCCAAACCCCAGAATCCACCACGGGGTGTTGTCCTTTGCCTCGTCGTAAAACCCTTGCAAAGGGTGGAAATAGAGGCTCCACACTTTTCCATCGATAGTGATTTTTTTCTCGATTTCGAGCCGATCGGAGAGCGATTTACCAGGATGGGTAGCCAGCAGAAGATTTTCGGGACGTTTTGCTCCGTCGTAAATCTCGAATGCAACGTCTTCATAGCGGCTTCCCAATACTCCGTTCATCAGGTTTTTGATCCGGAACGGAGCGTATACGAACCCATGCAGAGCCTGAAGCCGCTGCGCCGTCGTCTCCAACGGCGCCCCACGGCGGAACACCGGCAGATACATCAGAAAACCCACCTGCTCATCCACACTGTTTTCCTGCACCAGCCGCACTTTTCCGCTCAGCGCCGTTTTTCCTGTTTCGATCGCCCGCATCATCGCTTCGTGACGAACCGGTTCGGAAAACATGTCGTATCCGAATGCCCGCTGATTGCGCATATCGAACGGTTCGAGATAGATGATTGCGGTGTAGTAGTCGCGCTTGCCGTGGGGGCGGACCGTGTAGTCCGGGTACCCCTCGGCACGGATCCGCCGTATGTGTTCATCCAGCTTTGCCGCAGGGATCATTTCGGTGAACCCGATCCCCTGAACTCCGGGAAATTTTTCAGCAATCTGAAGATCCGATACAAAAAGACGCCATTCGTTCCGGTTCAGCTGCTCTGAGGCATCAAACATCCCCACCCCGGCACGGAGCATAGCGCGGTAGGTATCCATTCGTGTCTGAATCAGCAGTGTAGCATGTTCGCTCAGCGTCTCGAAACGGAGCTGTTCTTTCTCCCGAATAGTAGACTGCGCGTACCCATATCCCCATACGCTCAGCACCAACCCAAGAACAAAAACCCCATACGCGGCTTTTCTGGTTTTGAAAAGATCTCTGAAGCTCTGGATCATGGTGTGACTCGCTTGTTGGTGTAAGTTTTTTCATTTTAGCCGTTCCATGCTACAGCTTCACTTAAAATCGATGGGGTTCTATGAAAGTCTGCTTCAGTAGGGATGTATTTCCCGAAGTTCCCGCCTCAGCCGCTTTTCCTCGGGCAAAAAACAGGCGACGAGAGCGTGGAATTCCCCCGAATGGTTCATGTGACGCAGATGGGCCAGTTCGTGGACGATGATGTAGTCGATGTGTTCGTAGGAAAGCTGCATCATCAGGGTATTGAACGTCACGATTCCCCGTGCATCACAGCTCCCCCACCGGCGGCGCATTTTTTTAAAACGGACGCTGCTCGGGCGCAGCCCCATTTTCCGCGCATAGTGTTCGATGCGCGAAGGTAAGGTCAAAAGAGCTTCATCGCGGTAAAAACGGTGGTAATATTTTTCAATATCAATCAAGCTTTGGCATTTTTTGAGCTTTTTTTCCAATGCCGGGAAATGCCCAAGCGGCACGTTTTCTCCCCGGAAACGGATCGTCTCGCCCGGACGGTGAACGTCACGGGTCCGCTCATGTATGCGCGCAAGGTGTTCTCGTATCCACTCTTCTTTTCGGCACAACAGCTCACGGATCCGTTGCTCGTCGCGTATCGGAGAGCGGACGCACACTTCCCCCTCTTTCGTTACCGTGATGTACGTATTGCGGTTACGGGGACGGTACTCGTAGAGGATTGCGGAGGTGCGGGCGCAAAAGGTCATTGGCAATATGGAATCGGGTCTCTCATGCCGGCCGCCTCGAATCCGCGCAACCGCAAACGGCAGCTGTCGCAGACACCGCATGCCGCGTCTTCGTCCTTGTAACAGCTCCACGTCAGATGCAGCGGAACGTTGAGGGCCGCCGCTTCGACGACGATTTGCGATTTTTTCAGGCGTACAAGCGGCATTTTGATGGAAATTCGGGTCGATTCTTTTGTTCCCAGGTTGGCCGCTTTTTCAAACGCGTCGATAAAATTGCCGGTACAGTCGGGATAGCCGCTGCTGTCCTCTTCGACAACGCCGATGGCGATCGCTTCGCACCCCTCTTTTTCGGCAATTGCCGTAGCAATCGAGAGGAAAATCCCGTTCCGAAACGGTACGTAGGTCACCGGAACTCCCGCTTCAAGCCCCCCGGTAGGGACCTCTATGGTGTGATCCGTCAGTGCCGAAGCCCCGATTGCGGTAAAAAAATCGAGATCGATTTCGTACGTGTGTTCGACGCCCAGATCGGCGCAGATGGAACGAAACGCTTCAAGTTCCTTACGGACGGTACGCTGCCCGTAGTTGAAATGCAGCGCCACGATTCCGTATCCCTCATCTCTCATCATATACGCCGCGAGGGTTGAATCCATGCCCCCGCTCATAATGCACAACGCTTTTTTTCTCATAAGAAGATTGTAGCAGGGGTATCCTTAGGGAGCAATGCAAAGGGGAAAAAGGAGGAAAAGCGGAGGCAGGCGACGGGGCCCGCCAAAGCAGGAATCAGACGATTCCCTGCTCGATCATCGCATCGGCAACTTTGCGGAAGCCTGCGATATTGGCCCCAAGGACCAGGTTGGTCGGCTGGCCGAATTCGGCCGCCGTCTGACTGGCGTTGAGGTAGATGTTTTTCATGATCTGCGCGAGTTTGGCATCGACTTCTTCAAACGTCCAGCTCACCATCGAAGCGTTTTGCGCCATCTCAAGCTGCGACGTCGCTACGCCGCCCGCGTTGGCCGCTTTTCCCGGACCATAGCAGATTTTTGCGTCGATGAACGCGTGAACCGCTTCGAGAGTCGAGGGCATGTTCGCCCCTTCGCTGACACAGACGCACCCGTTTTTGAGCAGTTCCTGCGCGTCGGCGAGGTTGAGTTCGTTTTGGGTCGCACTCGGGAACGCCGCGAAACACGGGACCGACCATACGGCATTGCGGCCGGCTGGATATTCGGATACCGGCGTGTATGTCGCGTTCGGACGCTGGGCGACGTATTCGCTCAGACGCGCACGGTTGACCTCTTTGAGTTCTTTGAGGAGTTCAAGGTCAATCCCCTCGGGATCGTAGATCATTCCGTTCGAATCGCTGCACGTGACAGGTTTCGCACCGAGATGGTAGAGTTTTTCAATCGTGTAGATCGCGACGTTGCCCGAGCCCGATACCGTACAGATTTTCCCTTCGAGCGTCTCGTTGCGGTCTTCAAGCATGTATTTGGCAAAGTAAACCGAACCGTACCCCGTCGCTTCGGTTCGCCCGAGTGAACCGCCCCAGTTGAGCGATTTCCCTGTCAGAACCCCTTCGTAGCTGTTGGCCAACTTTTTGTACATACCGAACATATAGCCGATTTCGCGGGCACCGACCCCGATATCACCGGCAGGAACGTCGGTCGTCGCGCCGATGTGGCGGAACAGTTCGCTCATAAACGCTTGGCAAAAGCGCATGATTTCACGGTTCGATTTACCTTTGGGATCGAAGTCGCTTCCCCCTTTGCCGCCGCCGATTTGCAGTCCCGTCAGCGCATTTTTAAAGATCTGCTCGAATCCGAGGAACTTGATAACCCCCGCATTGACGCTCGGGTGAAAGCGCAATCCCCCTTTGTAGGGTCCAAGGGCGGAATTGAATTCGATGCGGAATCCCTTGTTGACCTGGATTTCGCCTTTGTCATCGACCCAGTTAACGCGGAAAAGAATCTGGCGCTCGGGTTCGACGATCCGTTCAATGATTTTATGCTCGCGGTATTTGGGGTATTTTTCCATCAAAGGACGGAGCGATTCGAGGACCTCTTCGGCGGCCTGATAAAACTCGGTCTGGGAGGGGCTGGTTCTTTTGAGGTAATCGAAGACTTCTTTTACGTACGGCATTTAGACTCACTTTCTTACAAAATTGTAAGGATTATAACATACAGTGCAAGTTTAATTCTAGATATTTCGCATATTTTTTTCGGTTTTTTTCAAAGCCCAAGCACGGCAGCGTTATGCTACAATCCCTGCATGATAGAACTCGACAACCGAACCGAAAAACACTACGAATTCAGCCGATTGGAAACGATTGTCGCGAGTCTTAGCGACCGCGAAATCGAACTGATCCTCACCGACAACGACGAGATTGCGCAGATAAACCGCGAATTCCGTGGCATCGACAAAGCAACCGACGTCCTGAGCTTTCCCAGTGACCCTTTTCCGGGCGCGCCGCTGGGAAGCATCGTTATCAGCGTCGATAAAGTCGCTTCGGTAGCTGCGGAGCTAGGCCATGGCGAAGAAGAAGAACTGGCACTTTTATTTATCCACGGAGTGCTGCATCTGATGGGATACGATCACGAAGTTGATGAGGGCCAAATGCGCGCCAAAGAAGAAGAGCTGATCGAACGTTTCGCCCTTCCAAAAAGCCTGATCGTCCGGACGCTCGAAGAATAAACAGCGCTATTAGGGAATCGCGGGCTGTTTTTTAATGTATCCCAGTTCGTCGAGCTTGTTGTAGATCGCCGAAACAATCCCGCCGGTCGCTTCGCCCCCGTGCCCGCCGTGTTCAACCATGACCGTGACGATGAACTGCGGGGTATCGGCCGGGCCATAGGTCGTAAACCATGCGTGAGAACGTCTGAAATACTCCATCGAATGCTCGCTCTCGCGCTGCTTTACCCCTTGGGCGATTCCCGTCGTCTGGGCGGTACCCGTTTTTCCCGCAATCGGGAAACGGGTGTAAAGGTACGGCTTGGCCGTTCCGCCCGGATCGTTACATACCCCCCTCATGGCACTTTGAACGATCGGAAGAATCTTTTTTTCTGACGGGGTGAGGACATCAATCGGTTTGGGGGTGTAGGGATTGTCCGAAATCGTTTTGGCGATATGGGGTATCGGCAGTTTGCCGGTCGCCATCAAAGCCGTGAACTGGGCGATCTGCATCGGTGTCACGAGAAAATCCCCCTGCCCGATCGACGTGTTGAGCGTCTCCCCCTGATACCAGGGCTTGTTGAATTTCTTGCGCTTCCACTCGCGGCTGGGAACGGTTCCGATAAATTCATTCGGCAAATCGATCCCCGTTTTCTTCCCAAGTCCCATCCGGTTGAGCCCTTTACTCATCCGCTCGATCCCGACCTGCAGACTTCCCTTGTAAAAATAATCGTCGCAGCTTTGGGTAATCGCTTTAGCCATGTCGGTGCTGCCGTGGCCGCTGTGCTTCCAACAGCGAAACGCGCGGTTACCCAGTTTCATAGAACCGGTGCAGTAGACCTCGCTGTGTTCGTCCAGCAACCCTGACGTCGCATAAATCATTCCCATCCCCGTTTTGATCGTGGATCCGGGAGGATAGAGGCCATTGATCATTTTGTTGGTAAACGGCGCGTCCACGCTCGTCATCAACGCGTTCCACTCCGCTGAACTGATCCCCGAAACAAACGCGTTAAGATCGTACTCGGGATAGCTTCCCGCCGCATAGACCGCCCCGTAAACATCCATGACGATGATGGAACCCACTTTCCCGGCAAAGAGTTCGCCGATGTAGTTTTGGAGCCGCATGTCGATGTTGAGCACGAGATTACGGTTTTCTTTCGTCGGGGTACGCCCCAGTTCCTCGATCTCAATATTCTGGGCGTTGACTTTGATCCGCCGTTCCCCGGCAACCCCCTGAAGGTAGTCATTGTAATATTTTTCGATACCGTTTTTTCCGACGTGCCCGATAAGCTTGAGGGCCGGATCGGCATCGATCTCTTTTTGATTTGCCTTGGCCACGTAACCGATCAAATGTGCGCCGACCGAACCGTAGGGATACAACCGCTTGGGAGAAGGCGATATTTTGATCGTCTCGCGCAGGTTCATCAGCGCATAGATCGGAATGATCTTTTCGTGCGGGATAAAATCGACGACGTCAATGAACGAGTGGTTGTAATACGAATCCTGCTGTTTGTAGGTTTTGGCGATTTTTTTTGTATCCAGCCCCGGTATCATTGCGTTAAGGTAAGCGATTTCACGTTCCAGAGCCGCCGTATCCTTCCCTTTGGTAAGGTGCGGGGCAAGGGCGATTTTGAATCCGAGTTCATTGATCGCAATGGGCTCGTTGTTACGGTCCAGGATCTCTCCGCGCACGGGAGCGGTCAATTCGCTCTTAATGCTGTTGCGTTCGGAAAGGGTTTCATAGTACTCGTTTGACTGGATCGAGAGGTGAAATACCCGTACCAACAGTCCCAGCCAGACAACCGCGAAAAGAGCGAAAAGGATTTTGATTCTCATATAAGGGCCGCCAGGATCAGAAATTCAACCACCATGTACAGCACCATATGCCAGTCCGCTGCGGGAACGCTCATCAGCAACACGCTATCGGCGATCCAGACAAAAAGCCAGTAACCCGGATACGCCAAAGCGACGAAAATCGCCGCACGGCACAGCCGGCACTGAACCACCTGTTCTATTTTCGGTATCAGGTAGCGTATCAGCAACGCAAAAAACAGCAGCGTACTTCCGAACCAGAACCCTTTTTCGGCTTCGAAAATCAGCAACAACGCAGCCGCGAAAATCAATGCGAGCAGATCGTGACGGCTGAGTGCCTGGTAATAAGCGAAAAACAAGACCGCAAGCATCGGCGGAAGAAACAGGTACATGCTGCTAAGGCTGATGTAGACCAAAAAGACCGCCACCAGCACAAAGCGGTTTACAATGTCTTGATAAGGGAAACTTCGTTGCATACCGGAAAATGTTTGCATTTGATGCAGTCGGCCCAGATTTTGTGCTCAGGAATCGACTCTTTGGGGATTTCGACAAATCCCAGACGCTCGAAAAAACGCTGCTGGTAAGTCAGCGCCAAAACTTCTTTCAGGCCGAGTTTGCGTCCCTCTTCGCACGCTTTTTCGACCAGTTCACTGCCGATGTTGCGACCGCGATAATTGGGTTCGATAATCATCGAACGCAGCTCGGCGAGATTGGGAGAGTGGATATGCAAAGCGCAGAATCCGACGATTTTCCCCTCGTCCATCGCCAGCCAGTACGAACGGATGTTCGTCGCGATTTCATCGTTGCTGCGCGGAAGAATCACCCCCGATTCGATTTCGGGCGCGACCAGGTTCTGCATTGCCGGAATATCCCTCAAAGTCGGCTTTTGATAGACGATTGGACTCATATGTTCTCTTTTTTGAGAATGGCGTAGAGGGTTTCAACCACCGTGCCGACCCCGCGCCGCTTGGAATTGGAGACCATCAACGCCCCGGGAAACCGTTTTTTGAGTTCGGAAAGTTCTTTTTGGTTGAGTTTATCGATTTTGGTGAAGACTCTCAGAATCGTCTGTTCCGGGGCGCAAATCTGGTCAAGGTATTCGCTGACCGACGCATCGATCTCCAAATCGGGATGGCGGCAGTCGATGAGGTGGACGAAAACCTTGATCTGTTCCCGCTCGGAGATATAAGCGGTGAGATTGCTTTCCCAGTCGTTTTTGAGGCTTTTGGCCACCTTCGCGTATCCGAATCCGGGAAGGTCTACGAATTTGGCGTTAAGGCGCTCCTGCGTATCGCGGTCGATAAACACGACATCGAAATAGTTGATCAAGCGGGTTTTTCCGGGCGTGGCCGATACCTTCGCCAGAGACTTTCGATTGGTAAGGGTGTTAAGGAGCGAACTTTTCCCCGTATTCGAACGCGCCATAAAGGCGACTTCGTTTTGTTCCTCGTTGGGAGGTGCGAGCTTGATATTCGGCGCCGACGTCAGGAACGAAGCGTCAATGATTTCGATCATTTCGCCTTCGCCTTCGGTTTTTTCTCTTTCTCTTCGAGGGTGAATACCATGATGACCGGCTCGCCTTTGGTACTTTCGGCGACGGCTTCCCCTTTGATCGTGTTAACGACGACTTTATCCCCCTGCACGCGACGGAAATCGTCGATGCGGATCAAATCGACTTTTTTGTAAAAATGGTATTCGCTTTCGTTGGGATAATAAACCGCCGTCTGCGATTTTCCTTTGTAAATCTCTTTGAGCTCGGTGACGATATAAAACGAGACATCCCCTTCCGCGACGTATTTGATCGGTTTGCGCTGCGCGTCGGTATAAATGGTCACTTTCGACGCGTTGAGGTCGTCCTGGCCTTTGGTCACCTTGACGTTCCCCGTAAAAACGGAAATCCCCTTTTGCTGGTCACCTTTGAAGTTTTCCGAAACGACTTTGAGCTCCTCGGCGCACAGGGCGAGCAATGAGAACGGAAGTAAAAAAGAAAAAAGTTTGATCATCGATAAATTCCTAGTCTAATTGGTAAATTCCCTGCACCGCATTGGCGGATACGGTTTTACGTTCGGTATCGTAATTGAGTCGGCGCCCGTCAACACGGTTGGCGTTTTGGGTGATGACGAAAGAACCTTCCGTACTGATCCGGGATTGTTTCGCGTCGTATTTTCCTTCCTGAGAGCGGAATTCGAGCCCGTCGGCGCGCCGATAATGGACGTTCCCCTCGACAACAAGAACGTCGTCGCGGTAAAGGGCGGTATCCGAACGGATCGTCTGGAACTGTGTTTTCGTATTATCGCTAAAATTTGCTTGCGTTATCTCATAACGATCGTCGAATTTTTTCCCCTCTTTACCTTCGAGGATATGATCGACACCGCGATGGGAAATCTCGTAAAGCGAGAATGAAAAAAGGTGTATTTTGGGGACTTCGGTATTGTTCTTCTCCCCCTGCGCCGTAGGGGAAAAATAGCCGTACATTCCCATCAGCAGCCCCAACACCAACACGAAAAAAAGGTTGATCGACATTTACAGCCACGGCTCCAGGAATTTTTCCTCTTCGCCGTTAAGGCGGATCGTCTTTTCGATCATTTCGCGCACGCACGCATCGCCTCCGCGCCGTTCAAGCACGTTCGCGAATGATCGAATATATTCGGATCCGTCGCTTGGGGTATAGGGCTGGGCCACCCAGCGCAGCAATCGGTAATCGTTCAGATCGTCGCCGATCGCGGCGACCTCTTCGGATGAAATCCCCAGTTTGTCGCACAATTCACGGGCAACCGCGAGTTTGTCCTTGACCCCCTGGTAAAAATGTTCAATCCCCAGTTCTTTCGCACGGTGGGCGACGATCGTCGAATCACGCCCCGTAATGATGGCGGCATGGTGGCCGAGTTTCTGCCATGCTTTGATCGCGAACCCGTCTTTGACGTTGAAATTTTTCAGTTCGACACCCTCGGAGGTGTAGATGATTTTTCCCTCGCTCAGACAACCGTCAACGTCGAGAATCAGAAGCCGTATCACAGCACCCCTTTGGTACTGGGGATACCGGCACGTTCGTTGACGCTAAGTGCGCGGCGCAGGGCCACCGCCAGCGATTTGAACGCCGCTTCGATTATGTGGTGTTTGTTTTTCCCCCGCTGCATCACGATGTGTGCCGTAATGCCTGCGTTGAACACGACCGCGCGAAAAAACTCTTCGGCCAGTTCGGCGTCGAACCCGCCGATTTTCCCGCTCACGTCAACCTCGTAGACAAGATAGGGACGGTTGCTCAGATCGATGTCGCAACTCACCGCCGCTTCGTCCATGACGACGACCGCGCTTCCGAACCGCTCCACTTTTTCGATCGGGTAAATCGCTTCGCGCAGTGCCTGCCCCAGAACGATCCCGATGTCCTCGACACTGTGGTGGTCATCGATATGGACATCGCCGACGCACGTCACGTTCAGATCAAACTGCGCGTGTTTGGCAAAACTCTCGAGCATATGATCCAAAAAACCGACTTTGGTCGATACGGCACTTTTGCCTTCCCCGCGGATCGCGAGCGAAAGGGTGATATCGGTCTCTTTGGTGGTACGCTTTTTTTGGATCATCCTATTCCCTTATGATAAACGCGCCTTCGAAATAGCCGCGTGAAATGAAATCGCGCGCTTCGGCCTCACTTTTGAACCCGCCGAGCCAAACGCGAAATAGTCGTTTGTTATTATACTCTGTATCTTTGATAATTGCGCTGTAGCCGTTGTAACTCGCATACTTTTGCTTGGTCGCCGTTGCCCCTTCAAACCGTTCGAACGACCCGATCTGAACGAAAAAGGAGGTGAGTACCGATTCGCGCGGCCCTTTGGCTACGCGCGCCATGTCGATCGTCCGCATTCCTGATGGCTCGAACCCGAGCACTTCGAGGGTGACGGGTGCCGTTCCCGTTTTATCCACGCCGATCTGTTGCGCCGCGGCAAACGAGAGGTCGATGATGCGCGTTTCGACGAACGGACCGCGGTCGTTGATCCGTACCACCGTCTGCGCGTCGGTTCGGGTATTCGTCACCCGCACGACGGTGTTCATCGGAAGGGTTTTGTGGGCGGCGGTCATCGCATACATGTCGTACGCTTCACCGTTGGAAGTCGATTTGCCGTGAAAATCGGGACCGTACCAGCTGGCTACGCCGCTGAAAGTGTCCCCTACCCGTACGACGGTGGGATAATACTCTTTTCCCATCACGGTATAGGGGCGCATCGTCGCATGCAATTCGCCGTTTTTCTTGTAGATGTTCGACGAACTCATCGCAAGCTTTTCGGAAGGATATTTCTGAGAAGGCCGGGGCTGGTAGCTGTAAGAGCCCGTATGGGTGGTACAGCCGCCGATCAGCAGCGCCAGTCCAAACAGCAAAACTTTAATCATCAACCTTTATCTCCTCACCCTCTTTCAGCACATTCGACACAAACGGGTTTTTTGCTCTGATCTGATCTATCGTCATATTATACAGTTCGGCGACTGAATCGACGGTTTCACCGAGTTTCGCTTTGTGAAATTTCGTATTTTTGAGGTACGGTTTATTGATCGGTATCCGGACGTTCCGATTTTTTCCGATATCGGCATCCGATCCGATCATGTTTTCACGCATAATAGCTCCGCTGGGAACATTGTAACGTTTGGACAGCTGCGCCACCGTTTCGCCTGATTTGACCCGGTGCATCACGAAATAACCTTTGAGGTCGCGCGTACGGAACCGCTCGCGGAAAACGGGAAGTTTCTCTTTTGGAATATAGATTGGATAGGCCTGCTGGTCGGGGGGAGTCACCCCTTTTTTGAGATGGGTATTGAGACGGACCAGATTTTTTTTGGGCATTTCAAGCACCGCCGCGATCCGGTCGATCTCTTCCCCCTCGGGCAGATAAACCGTGGCGATCGGGTTATCGTGTTCCTTGCCGATCAGGGAATCGTACTCGATTTCGGACAAAAACACCTCGTCGGTCGCCAGAAGGGCAAGTGCGAGTACTTTGCGGAGATAACGGCGGCTTTCGGGTGGGATGTAGGCGCGTTTTGGGTCCGCCAGGACGTGTACGTCCGAAGTGCCCGCCTGCCGTATCGCTTTATACAGTTTCCCTTCCCCGCAATTGTAGGCTATCAGGGCGAGATACCATTTCCCGAACATTTTTTTCAGCGCACTGAGATAAGCGATCGCCGCACGGGTCGATTTGATGTGGTCGCGCCGCTCGTCGACGAACTGGTTGACCGCCAGCCCGTGCAGCTTCCCCGTCCCCTCCATAAACTGCCACAATCCCGCCGCTCCGCGCGGCGAAGAGGTGCTGACCTCCAACCGCGATTCGGCAAGCGCGATGAATACGAATTCTTTGGGGAGATCAGACTGCGCGATCAGCGACGTCAGCATCGGGATGAACGTCCCCGCGTTTTCGGTCGAATCGGCAAATCCGTTCATGCGGCATTCACGTCGTTTTTGATCGTAAATATCGTGCAGGTAGGGATCGCGGAGAAAAGAGGCGGGAAGGTCGAAGCGTTTGAGTACTTCGATCTTCTCCCGGTCGGCAGGATCGAATCCGATTCCATAAAGCCAGAGGGGAACGAACAGCGCCATCACCAGGATTGTTCTCATGCGTCCCCTCCTCATCGCTACAACGTCCGAAACAGCAGTTTCGCGTTGGCAGTGGTCAGTGCTTCGACCTCGCCGGGCGGTATCCCCAGAAGTTCGGCCATCTTGTCGGCAACGTATCGGGTATAGGCGCTCTCGTTACGCGTCCCCCGGTGCGGATGGGGAGTGAGATACGGGCCGTCAGTTTCGATAAGCAGCTTGTCGCGCGGGATTTTCGGCAGGACATGGAGAAGTTTTTTGGCGTTTTGAAACGTCACCACCCCGCCGATTCCGAAATAAAACCCCTCCTTCGAGAGGCTAAGGAGCTCTTCGTCGGCGTTATAGCAGTGCAAAACACCTCCTACTTTCCCGGCATTCTCTTCCAGAAGAAGCACTTTCGCGTCATGGCTGGCGTCACGGATGTGGACGATCAGCGGTTTGCCGACTTTTCGGGCGAAACGGATCTGCTCCCGGAATACGTGCGCCTGCCGCACTTTTTCGGAGTGTTTTTCCTCCTCTGAACCTTCCAGGCGGAAATAATCTAGCCCGCATTCGCCGATCGCGACGCATTTGGGATGCGCCGCATAACGGTCAAAATCGACCGATTCGAACGTCTCCATATCGTAGGGGTGAACCCCGACGGCGAAATAGACGTCATCGTACGCTTCGGAGAGTTCGACCGCACGATCGAGAGTGGAAGGATGGGCTCCGGGGATGATAAAGGCCTCGACACCGGCGTTGCGGGCCCGCGCGATCATGGCGTCAAAATCCTCGCGATAGCGTTCATCGTCGAGATGGACGTGGGTATCGATTATCATGCGTTCCCCTGCGATCGTTCAAAAAGTTCACGGGCGAAACGGGTCGCCTCTTCGCTGATGCTCTCGCCGCTGATGATCCGGGCGATCTCTTCGATCCTCTCCTCGGCCGAAAGTTCCCGTACGCGGCTGTCGCCGTCTTTGTACACGAGAAAATGCTGTTCCCCCATCGACGTGAGCTGCGGCTGATGCGAAATGACGAAAATCTGGTATTTTTTCGAGAGATGGCGCAGCACTTTGGCAACACTCATCGATTCCTCCCCGCTGAGGTTGGCGTCGATCTCATCGAGCATCAGCACACCCCCTTTTTCCTGCATCGTTTCGACTCCGAGGGCCAGCAGCGCGAGGCGGAGGCGGTTGAATTCCCCCGAACTGAGCTTATCGAGTTTCGTCCCCGAAAGTCCGAGAAGGGCTTTGTCCCTCCCCAGCGGATGGGGTTCGGCCGCTTCAAGCTCCAACGTCGCTTCGCGAAGATAGAGCATCGAAAGATAGCCGTTGAGGCTTTCGCGCATAGACGGAAGCTCCGCGTGCCTCGCATTCGACAGCAGAGCGGCCGTTTCATCCATCTGGCTTTTAAGCGACGCAACGGCGCGGACCAGCTCTTCCTTGGAGTGTTCGATCGTTTCGTACGACTCAAGCTCACGCGCCTTTTGATCACGATACGAGAGCGCCTCTTCGACGCTGCCGTAACGGCGTTTGATTTCGGCGATCTGCTCGATCCTGTCAAGCACCTGCTCGACGTCGACCTCTTCGAGCTCGACCATCCGTTCCATCGACGTTTCGAAAACATGACGCAGTTCGTTCATCGCATCGTCGAAAAATGCACTGTCGGCTTCGAGCAGTGCCAATGCGGCGCTGACGTGCCCCTCGTGTGCAAAAATAGCCTCTGCCTGCGCAATCGCTTTTTCGATCTTCTCTTTTTTCGAGAGCTGTTTTTTGATCAGGGAGAGTTCCTCGTCTTCGCCGATCCGCGGCGCGATCGCATCGATTTTGGAAATCTCGTAGGCGGCGAACTCTTTAAGCTCCGAGAGACGCTTTTCCTGATCTTCGATCACCCGCAGTTCGTCGGACAGCTTTTTGTGCTCGGCGTAGCGGGCGGCGTACGTTTCGACGATTCCCCGATACGCCGGATCACGGGCCGCGATTCTCTCGTCGATCCGTCGCAACAGCGCGGAAGGCTCGAAATCGCTGTAATCTTTGAGACTCAGATGACGCAGATACTCTCCGCTGATCGCTTCCATCGACGAGCGCGAAGTGCTCTGGGAATTGATGAAATAGCGGGTTTTTTCTTTTTTGACCTGCCGAAAAACGTTGGACGGCTCATTGGCAATCCCGTACTCCTCTTCGGCGATCTGCCAGCACACGTTCGATTCGCAAATCTGCGCATCGACGTTATCCAGGCCGACCGAAGAGAGGATGGAGCGCATCAGGATCGATTTTCCGCTTCCGCTGGGGCCGGTAAACACGACGAGGCCCGGATGAAATTCCATTTCGGCCTCTTTGAACGTCAGAAATTCCTTTAAATAAAACCGTTCGATCATATTCGGATTATTCTCCCCATCCCAGTTTCTCTTTGAGAACCTCGAAATAGTTGAACTCTTTGCGGTGGATCAGATGGGCGCCCGCTCCGGCGAGTTTGATATGGACGGTGTCGTTTTCAGTGATTTCGATCATATCCTGCCCGTCGATGATGACGAGTGCGCTCGCGTCGGGCGTTTTCATCTCGATTTCAAAATGTCCCGGCAGGACGACCGGACGCTGCGTCAGCGAATGGGGGCAGATCGGGGTCAGAGCAAACACCTGCGTAAGGGGGAACAATACGGGCCCGCCGGCGGAGAGATTGTATGCCGTCGATCCCGTCGGGGTAGATACGACGACCCCGTCCCCGTAATAGGTATTGAAGCTTCTGCCGTCGACATAGGTTTCGAGCCGGATCATTTTCGAAATCGACGGACGGGTGAGGACGATGTCGTTAAACGCCACGACGTGGGTATCGCCGTTGCGGCCGGTGATCGTTGCCTGCAGCATCGCCCTCTCGTCGATACGGAATTCCCCCTCGAGCATCTGCGCGACAAACGTCTCGAGTTCGGCCATGTCAAGATCGGCGAGAAAACCGAGTTTCCCCGCGTGAATCCCCAAAACTGGCAACTGAAAGCGGTACGAACGCCGCACCGCCGAAATCAGCGTTCCGTCTCCTCCTATCGTCACCAGGAAATCGGCTTTCTTGCACATGAGATCAAACGGCTGCCCCATAACGCCGATCATCCCGCCGCTGACGTGATCGACGATCACTTCGATGCCGTGCGATTCGAAAATGCGCTTCGCTTCGTAAAATATCTCGCGAAGCTCGGGGGTGGAGGGGCGAAGAAGGATACCGACACTTTTAATATTAGTTAATTTCAAGGTATGCCGCCGTCTTTTTTTGCTTCTATTATAGCCAACTTCGTTAACAGGTCAAAATACCGCGACAATCTGCCATACAACCCCTCAACATTCACACCGCTTAAATCGGATTTGCATGATACTTGCCACACTAACGTGCGATAATTCTTCCGACCGAAGCGATATGCACACAAGGAGACAAGGGAGATGAACATTTTACTGCTCGAAGACGATCCGCTGCTGGGAAAACTCGTCGTCGAATTTTTTACCGAGAAAGGGGATGCGGTTGAACACTGTCTGAGCGGCAAAGCGGCTTTGAAAGCGATCGGAAGCGCTCCCTACGATATCTATCTCCTCGACGTCAACGTCCCCGATTTCAACGGGTTCGCCTGCCTCGAAACGATCCGCCGCGACCAGCCCGAGCCGATCGTGTTCATGATCAGCGGGGACCATGACATCAAAAACATCGCCCATGCTTTTGAGATGGGGACCAACGACTTCATCAAAAAACCGTTCGACCTTGAAGAGATCGACATCCGTATCCGATGGCTAAGCCGGCACACGCATCCCCGTCCCATTGCACCGGACGGCCAGGTCCGGCTAAGCAGAGAGTGCCTTTTCGATACGACCGCACGGATCATCGACTGCAACGGAAAACGGATCAAACTCACCAAAAACGAATACGACGTTCTGCTTCTGTTGATTCAACGGCGGGGCGAACTTGTCACCCAAGAGGAGATACGCCGGTCGGTCTGGAAAGAAAAAGAGATCACTATGATCGGGGTGCGCTCGGTCATAAGCCGGCTGAGGAAAAAACTGTGCGGAGACTGGATCGAAACCCTCAAAGGATTCGGTTACATCCTCAAGCCGCTACCGCTCTCCTAACAGGCGCACCGGTTTCTGCCGTTTTGTTTCGAACGGTACAAAGCTTCATCGGCACGTTCAAGCAGCTCTTTTTTCCCCTCTTCCACTCCCTTTGAGAGTGCCGCTCCCACACTGATCGTCACCTGCCGGGCCGCAGAGGAAAATTCGTGGACGATGTTCAGCTGCGCCACCGAATCGACCAGGTTGTGCGCCACCGTTTTGACCCCATCGGCGTCAACGTCGTATAAGAGAATGACAAACTCCTCTCCGCCGTAACGGGCAACGATATCTCCCGGACGTTTGAGGGTATTTTTGAGCGTTTCGGCAATCTTGACCAGGCACTCGTCCCCTTTTCCGTGGCCGTAGTAATCGTTGTAATTTTTGAAATGGTCGACGTCGATCATCAACACGCCCATCGACCGCCCTTCCCTGAGCGACTTTTTGTAGTATTTTTCATACACTTCTTCGAAAAAGCGGCGGTTGGGAATATGGGTCAGACCGTCGTACATCGAGAGCTCTTCGAGCAGATCGCTTTTGAGTTTGAGCGCGATATGGTTTCGAACCCGGATTTTGACGATGGTGGGGTGAAACGGCTTGGCAATGTAGTCGAGCGCACCTAGGTTAAGGCCGTATTCTTCGTCTTTGATCCCGCTTTTTGCGGTGACGAAAATGATCGGTATGTGGTTGGTCTCTTCGCTGCTTTTGAGCGCTTTGCACACTTCGTATCCGTCCATTCCGGGCATCTCGATGTCAAGCAATATCAAATCGGGCTTCTCTTTTCCGCGTGCGATCTCAAGCGCTTCGAAACCGCTTTTGGCCGCTTTGATCCGGTACTCGTCCCGCAGAAGATCGTAAAGAACGGCAATATTGGTTGCCATATCGTCCACGATAAGTATTATCGGGCGTTTGTCTGTCGAATTCACACTTTCCACCCTTGCATGATCTCATATGCCCTTTGCAGTTCGAAATTGTCCATTGCGTCTCTCCACTCCTCGAGCTCGTTTTTATCGACCCGGCCCTTGAGTGCATCGGCCAAGGAGCGCTGTTCGTCCGGCGAAACCAGGTTTCTTTCTTTAAGGGAATCGCTGATTTTAGCAAACAGAACGTTAAACGTTTCGGTGTCCATCGACGAAGCAACGGGATCGGCAACACTGTTTTGCAGGTATAGGCGAATCCGCTCGCGCAAAACAGCCATGGCATCTTGCAAGGCGTCGGCGTCGGCATCCGCCGTATTTTCGGAGCGTTTGTATTTGGCGTCGATGCGGGTGCAAACGCCGCACAGTGCTTCGGCACCGATATTGCCGCTGACTCCTTTGAGGGCATGGATGCCCGCCCGGGCCTCCCAGTCGTTATGTCGGATCTTTTCACCCAGATCGACAAATTCCCCCTCGAGCTGAGCCAGAAACATCGACAAAAGCTGCTGTATCCGCTCTGCTTTTCCACTCGAAACGGTCTGCAGATACTCCTCATCCAAAACCGATTCGTCCTCCGAAACCTTTTTGTATAGCCGCTCGGCCGACGACGAGACTCCCTCGGATGCCCGGCTCCATTTGGCGATCGTGGCATACAGATCGTTCATGTCGATCGGTTTGCCCAAATGGTCGTTCATACCCGCTTCCAGGACTTTTTCACGGTCCTCGATCATCGCCGCGGCGGTCAGAGCGATAATCGGGATCTGTGCATCGTATTGCCGGATGATCCCCGTCGCTTCGTACCCGCTCATGATCGGCATCTGAAGATCCATCAGCAGCAGATCGTAACGGTGCGGATCGGAAAGGAAAAGTTCGACCGCTTCTTTTCCGTTTCGGGCAATGGTAGGGACTATTCCGACCCTGCCGAGCATCATCGTCACCACTTCCTGGTTGAGCAGGTTGTCCTCTGCCAGCAGCACGTGCAATCCGCCCAATTCCGAAAGATTTCGTTTTTCATGCGTAGATGCCAAACCAAGCTCTAGAGGCGCTTCACGTTCTGCAATCAAGGTAGTTTCACGCTCCCATGCCGTTACCGCGACATCGATATCGAACGAAAAGGTCGATCCCGCCCCTTTGCGGCTCTCTACGCTCAGATCGCCTCCCATCGCATTGACCAGGCGTCTGGAAATCGTCAGGCCAAGCCCCGTTCCCCCGTATTTTCGGGTGATCGAAGTATCCGCCTGGCTGAAGGGGATGAAGAGTTTGGCGATATGCGATTCGTTCATTCCTATCCCCGTGTCAGCGACGCTGAAACGGATCAGAGCCCGATCTCCCCGCCGTTCCAGCAATGAAATATTCAAAGACACTTTTCCTTTGTGGGTAAATTTCAAAGCGTTGCTCAATAGGTTCGTCAAAATCTGATCCAGTCTGAGTTCATCGCCGACGATGATCCCCGGAACGTTTTCCTCCATCCCGAAATCAAGCGTTATCCCCTGCTCTTCGGCACGCTGTGCGAATATCGCGTTAAGTTGGGACAAGACGTTTTCGAGGGCAAAACTTTTTTCTTCCAGTTCAAGCTTGTCGGCCTCGATTTTCGAATAATCCAGAATATCGTTGATGATTTCCAGCAACATTTTCGACGAACGGTAGATTTTTTGGATACAGTCGCGCTGTTTGGGGTTCAGATCGCTGTCAAACATCAGCTGGCTGAGTCCCAGTACCGCATTCATCGGGGTGCGTATCTCATGGCTCATGTTGGCGAGGAACTGGCTTTTGGCGATGTTGGCGGTTTCGGCCTGCTCTTTGGCCACCATCAGTTCGGCTTCGACCCTTTTGCGTTCGGTGATATCGTAGCCGAATCCGATGTATTCGACGCACTCGCCGTTCGCATCCGAACGGATCAGAGAATTCCAGGCAATAATCCTCTCTTCACCGTCTTTTCGGGTCAACGCCATCTCGTAATCGCGCACGTCGGCATGGGTGGAGAGTTTGTGCAGCAGCGATTCGATGTGGGCATACGATTCGCCCGGATGAAACGTTTCCCACCAGTTTCTGCCGATCAGTTCCGCGGCGCTGTAACCGCTTATCCGTTCCCCCGCCGGATTGACGAAATTGCACGTTCCGTCCGGCGCGAGCCCTACGACGAAGATCGGGGTCTCCTTGATAATATTGGCCGAATAGTCCCGTTCGGCTTTCAGCGACTCTTCCATCTCCCTGCGCTCGGTGATATCGGCATGCGACCCGACCATGCGCGCCGGACGTCCGTGACGATCCCGTGCCACAATGATCCCGCGATCGAATATCCACTTGTAGGTGCCGTCTTTGCACATGACCCGGTGTTCGTTCGTATAGACTTCGGTTTTGCCGTCAAGATGCAGCTGCAAATCTTTATAAACGCGGTCGATATCGCCCGGATGAACCCGTTTTTCCCATTCAAAAAGATTGTTTGAAATCTCCTCGTCGCGAAAACCGAGCATCTCTTTCCACCGTTTGGAGAAAAAAACTTCGTTGGTCTCCATATTCCAGTCCCAGATCCCGTCACCCGATCCCTCAAGTACATAACGCAGACGTTCCTCGGATATCGAAAGTTTCGCGGTAATCTTCTCGGCCAGCTGCTGGGCCTTTTCCTTGGTACGGATGAGAGAACGGATGACGGCAAAGAGGGTAAACGACAATAGCGTCCCCAGCAGCAACACCAGCCACGGAAAGCTCGTCTGCGCCTCCTGGACGAAACCGTGCAACGGCCTGTAACGCAAGGTCCATACCCTTCCGTCGATGTCGATCCGTTTTTCAATGCTGGGAGCATCTTTCACGACCGAGCCCATATTCCGGGAAAGCAGCAGATTCGCTTGGGTCGGGGCACCGTCGTAAATTTCAAATGCAAGATCCCTGTAACGTTCCCCCAAAACGCCGCGCATCAGGTCTTTGACCCGGAACGGTGCATAGATGAATCCCTGCAATGCCGCCAGTCTCTGAGCCTTTGTTTCCAGACGCGCCCCTTTGGCGTACACCGGAACATACATCAAAAAACCGGCCTGTTCGTCGATCTGGTTCTCCTGCATCAGGCGCACTTTTCCGCTTGCCGCCGCAACCCCGCTTTCCGCTGCGCGGACCATTGCTTGCCGGCGTGTTTTTTCCGAAAACATGTCATACCCGATCGCCCGGCGGTTGCGTTCGTCCAGCGGCTCGAGATAGACGATGGCGGTATACGATTCCCGTTTGCCCGCCGGACGAAGGGCGTAGTCGACGAATCCTTCCTTACGCATCGCCGCTTCGTGCCGTTTAAGCTCGAAAGGATCGATCACGGCGGCGTAGCCCAACCCCTGAATCCCCGGAAAAGAACGCTCGATTCGAAGCATGTCGACAAACGTACGCCATTCACTCCGTTCAACCTTATCCGACGCGCTGTAAAGCCCCGCCCCGGCATACAAAATATGACGGTAAGCATCCATTCGCGTCGTGATCAGCAGGGTCGCTTGTTTGGTCACCGTTTCGAAACGGAGCCGTTCTTTCTCTTTGGCATTCTCCTGCTCGTATCGAAAAGCCGCAATGCTTAATGCGATTCCCGCGACCAGAATGGCATAGGCCAGCGTTTTTTTGTTGAGTATCATTTCCCATACCGGCTTCATACCGACACCTCGCATTACGGAACTGGGTTTATTATACACCTTCAAAGCGCAGATGTATCCGATTTTCGGTTGAAATAATCAAGCGCGATCCCCTCGCGCAAACCGTCGTCTACGACAATCGCTTCTTCATGTCCGAGTGCTTCGTACAATGCCGTCACCATCAATATCCCGGCAATGATAAGGTTTTCCCTCCCTACCCCGACATAGCGCGTGCGACGATCTTCGTCCATTGCGAGCAGCTCATCGTAAGCGCGGTAACATTCGCGGAGGGAAAGAACGTAGCCGTTGATCCTCGCAGGATCATAGGTTTCATAATCCATACCGTTGACGTAGGCCGCGATCGTCGTCGGGGTTCCGGCCGTCAGTACCAACGTTCCTGAGGGGTCGGGAAATGCATTGCGGACGCACGCGGCGAATTCGGCGATTTTTTCACCGAGCTCGGCTGCGCGGCGAACACTCTCGGAGAGGGTTACGATCCCTTTTTCGATGCTGAGCGCATTACTTTTGCCCCCTTCGACGCGTATCAGTTCGGTCGATCCTCCGCCGATGTCGGCGAGTACGAACGCCTCGGCACCGATCCCCAGTTTTTTCAGACGGTATTGCACCGCCAGAAGCGTCAACGACGCTTCCCTCATCGGATCGATAATCTCGAACCGGAGCCCGGATTCGCGTTCGATCCGCGCAAGCACATCCGAAGCGTTGCGGGCGCGGCGCATGGCGGCGGTGGTATAGGCGACGATGCTACGGTTTTCCCATTCCAGCCGTTCCCGCGCTTCGGCGATGGCCTCGACGATCCGCCGCTGTGCGTTTTCGCCGATGAGGCCGCTTTCATTCAATCCCTCGGCGGTACGGACGATTTTTTCAAAACTCCGCCCCCACTCGTATCCGTCAAACTCCACAAAACGGATCGTGTTCGACCCCAGATCGATCGCGATCATGCATTCACCGTTATGTCGTCAACCCGTACCAGAGGGCTCCAGGTCTCCAGCGATCCTTGGGGAAGGTCGTTCAGTACGAGTTCACTTTTGTAGGCTCTGAGAAAGTCTTCGTAGACTCCTTCGATCCCCTCTTCGACACCGAAAAACCTGACGTATTGGCGGATACCGTTTTCAATCGCTTTTTGCGGGGCTTTGGCAGCAATCTTGTGTTCGAGCTGGACGCAGTACGCCTGCTGCATCACGATACCGATGGCGGCATGTTTGTCCCGGACGGTCCGATAGGCTTCGAGTGCCGCGAGCGTTGCGTGCGGATCTCCAAGAGCCGCCGGGTGCTGCGCTTCATCCACCGCTTTGTTCCACATCTCCTCAAGTTCCTGCGCCTCGGGGGTATCGTAGAGGAACGGAAACTGGCTCAGGTACGAAAAAGCGTTTACCATGTTCTGGGTATGGACCGCATTCCAGAAAAGATGTTTGATGCGGATCGTATCGGCCATTTTCTGCATTTCGTAAGCGTAATCGGGGAAATAGACCAGCACCTCACACCCTTTTTGGGCAGTAGCGTAGTCGCCCGCATCGTACGCTTTGTTCGCCTGGATGTAAAGCCTGTCGGCGTACTCCATGACGGCCGTATACTCGGCGAATTCCTTGAGAAACGGATGACGTTTGACCAGGTCGTGGAAACGGACGTAATCGGCCTGGCGTATCACCTGTTTGAAATAATCGTACATTTTCCGTTTTTCGAACAGCTGCTGGATCAGAACCGTTTTCGCCGAAATCCCCCGATACGGGGAGAGTACGGCGCGCGCCTGCTCTTCTCCGTTCGGGGTCATAATCAGCTCCTGAGCCTTGGTAAACGCTTTCTGCCACCGAAGTTCCATACTGCGGTACGGTTCGGAATCCTGAAACGCCGGATACTGCGTGGCGAGCGAATACGCCAGTGCATACCGCTCTTCGAGAACGTTTTTCTTGAACAGGGTGTATTTTTCGTAGTCGCGCAGCAGCTGGTTGATAAACGCGTTTTTGCCCGGTATCGAACTGAAAATGTCGAGAAGTTCTTTGGCCTTGTCGCGTTCGCTGTTTTCGAGGAAAGTACGCGCTTTATTGACCGCATCGTCCCATATCCGTTCGGCCGTTTCGTAAGCCTTGGAATAGCCCAGCATCGGGTTGATCTCCAGCGCATCGTAAAACGCTTTGAAACGGCGTTCCCTCAGCATCTGCACGTACTCTTCCTCATCTCCGAAAAGCGAATAAACCCGAACGTTTCCTTCCGCCGTCCCGACGGCGAGGCGGTAAGGATCGGTCATAAACGCCAGCGACGTCACCGCTTCGCTCTCTTTGACGTATCGCTGGGTCAGGGCGTCTTGACGGAGAGTATCGTAAAGGCCTACGTATCCAAGCTTGGTCCCGACGAAAACAAAACGCCCGTCCGGACTGGTACACATCGCGGTAACCTCGTCGTTCATCTTCTGGAACCGCTTGATCACCTGGGCATTGTGCATGTCCCACAGGACGATCGATCCCTCTTTTTCGACTGAGAGCAGCCGCCCTTCGGACAGGAATACGATCCTCACGATGGGACTGTTATGCCCTCGCAGCTTGATGGGTTGCTTCATGATACCCAGATTCAGAACCTGGATGCTGCGGTCGTAGCTTCCCGTCGCGATCCATTGCCCCTTTGGGTTAAAAGCCACCGTAGTGACGTAATCGGCATGCGGCGGCATCACAAACGCAAGCCGCCCCGTTTTGATAACCCACACGTACGCTTTGCCGTCTTGTCCGCAGGTAACGCAATAGCGGTTTTTAGGGTCGATGGCGACGCTTTCGACCTCTCCTTTGTGACGGCCGAACTTGTTGACGAGAGCTTTGGCGGGGATGTTGAAAAGAGCGGCCTGGTTCGTCCCCGGAACGACCGAAAACGAATATTCGCCGTTCATCGAGATGTCGACATGCGATCCGAAGATGCGTTCATGCTGTATATTCGTTTTGAAACCGCCCAGAAGGGCGTAGGTTTCGGCCGAAGCGATACGAAGCGAGTTTTGGGCATCGATCATGCCCAAATTGCCGTCGGAGAGGGTTTTAAGCAGGAGTATGGGCTGTTTAATATTAAATAATTTTAAAATCTCCATACCCCGCTACCTCCTAATGCTCTTCACTGCTGAGATAGCGGTATTCCTTGAGCATCGATCGGATGTTTTCCTGGTGCTCTTTCCCTTTGGTTTCGAGGTGGATCGTGACGTTCGCATCTCCGTACGCGAGAGTCGTCGAGGTTCGGTCGTAGGCGATATGGACGATATTCGCGTTCAGCGACTGGAGCATTTCGGTCAGTTGCATCAGCGCCCCGGGTTTGTCGACGAGGGTGACGGTCACTTTCATTTTCCGTCCCGATTTGATGAGACCTTTTTCGATAATGACCGAGAGCAGCGTGACATCCATGTTTCCGCCGCTCAGAACGGTCCCCACTTTTTTCCCGTTGAGCTCGGGAAGTTTGCCGTGCAGCAATGCTGCGACACCGGCCGCCCCGGCTCCTTCGACGACCAGTTTCTGACGTTCGAGCAGGAACAAGATCGCATTGGCGATCTCTTCGTCATCGACCGTAACGATCTGATCCACCGTTTCCAGGATATGCCCCAGTGTCACTTCGGACGTGTCGCGCACGGCAATCCCGTCGGCAATAGTACGCACCGCGGTGCTGTCGATCGCTTTTTTGGCGTCAAACGACTCTTTCATCGCTGGAGCCCCCTGCGCGCTCACCCCGATCACCCGTATGCGCGGGTCGAGCGCCTTGATTGCCGACGCCATCCCCGAGATGAGTCCGCCGCCGCCGACGGGGATCACGACCGCGTCCAGATCGGCGATCGTTCCGATCATCTCCAGCGCGATGGTTCCCTGCCCGGCCATGACCGCCTCGTCCGCGAATGGGTGGACGAAAACCATGCCGTGCTCGCGGCCGTAGGTCGAAGCGTAGGCATAGGCTTCGTCGTAATTGCTCCCCGCAAGGATAACTTCCGCACCGTAATAGCGTACCCCGTTGATCTTGGTAAGCGGGGTCGACTCGGGCATGACGATCAGGGCGCGGATTCCGAATATCTGCGCCGCCATGGCGACGCCCTGAGCATGGTTCCCAGCGCTGGCGGCGATGACGCCGCGGGAGCGTTCTTCATCGCTCAGGGTCGCGATTTTGTTGTAGGCGCCTCGGATCTTGAATGCACCGGTGACCTGAAGGTTCTCTTTTTTGAGATAAATTTCGCATCCGCTCTCTTCGCTGAGTCTGGGGGCGTACGCAAACGGGGTTTCAACAACGGTTCCCTGGATCCGCCGGGCGGCTTCGTGGATAGTGGCTAAATCGATCAATGGTTCCCTTTAGGCGTGGATCATGCGGTGCTCGACCATCGAGCAGTGGTTTTGCACCACTTTCATCCCCGCATTGCGCGCTTTTTGCGCGGCATCGTTATTGACGATCCCTTTCTGGGCCCAGAACACTTTGACATCGCCGCGTTTGATGCACTCGTCGGCAACCGCGTCCAGGGCATCGGGTTTACGGAAGATATTGACCATATCGACCGCGCAGGGGATCTCGGCGAGCGAACGGTATACCTTTTCTCCCAAAATGGTCTCTTCTTTCGGATAGACGGGGATGATCGTATATCCGGCGTTTTTGAGATACTCGGCAACGCGGTAGCTGTCTTTGGTCGAATCGGGAGAGAGTCCCAGAACCGCGATCGTTTTGACGTCCTCTAAAATCGCTTTGATTTCGTCATTGGTTGCATTGACGGTGGGAAATTGGCATTCCATATCGTATCCTCGGCACATATAGTTAGTTTCCCATTATACCAAAATCCGTGCATGACGCGCTAGCGATGTCCGCTTCGCCCCGGCGTTTGCCACGCAATTGCAACAGTATTTGCGGATAATTTCGCATCCACAATCAGGAGCAGCCATGTCAGGACAGGAACTGACCTTCGGTGAGCACGAATTCATCGTCTCCAAAACAGATACTTCGGGGAAAATCGTCTACGGTAACGAACTTTTCATCAAAATGTCGGGGTATACCGAGCATGAACTTCTGGGTGCACCCCATAACATTCTGCGTCACCCCGATATGCCCGCTACCGTATATAAATACCTCTGGCAGACAATCCGGAAAAAAGAGGAGGTATTCGCCTACGTCGTCAACCGAACCAAAAACGGCGACTATTACTGGGTAATGGCCCACGTCACCGCCAGCCTGGACGAAAACGGCATCGTCATCGGTTATCACTCGGTCCGTCGCAAACCTTCCGCGCAGGCCGTCGCCACCATCAAACCGCTCTACCGAAGCCTCCTCGAAGCCGAACGCAAGGGAAGCATTGCGGCGGGTGAAGCGCTGCTCAAATCGACATTACAACAACACAAGGTCTCGTATGACGAATTTGTCCTCTCTCTCTAAACTCCAATATCTCAACATCATCTCGATTGCCGTTTTCTCGGTTGCGCTCGTTTTTGAGATCGTCACGATGGGTTTCGACTGGATACGGGTGCTCAATCTGCTCAATTTTGCCATCGCCTGGGCAATATTCGTCAATATCCGAAAGGTTCAGTCCACGATCCATACCGTCGCCGATGTTATGAAAGAGATCGAACAAGGACACATGGAGACGCGGATCACGAACATCGACGACCACGGCGAGCTCAGAACGCTGTGCTGGAACACCAACAACATGATCGACCAGCTCGAAGTCTATCTGCGCGACACCGACGCGGTCATCGACGCCATCAGCCGCGACCGCTACTACCGCACCGTACAGAGTTCGGGGCTCAAAGGCTCCCTGCGCCGATCCGCCGAGAGCATCAACCAAAACGTGATCAAAATGCGCAACAGCCACGAAGCGCTCAAACTCTTCGACCTTGATGCCAAACTTGCCGAAATCAGCCGTTCGACGGGGGGGCTCGACGTCATCCAGCAAGACCTTGCCACCACCATCGAGCGCCTCTCGGACATCGCCAAACTCTCGCTTGCCACCGCGGAGCTCTCCACACAGACCGTCGGCGAAGTCGAAAACGTCTCGTCCGATCTGTGTTCCCTCACCGACCTCGTTCAACGCTCCAACGACGCGATCATCGCCCTGGGAACGCGGGCCAACGACATCAACTCGGTCGTCAACCTGATCAAAGACATCGCCGACCAGACTAACCTCCTCGCCCTCAATGCCGCCATCGAAGCCGCACGTGCCGGCGAACACGGACGGGGTTTCGCGGTTGTCGCCGATGAGGTCCGAAAACTGGCCGAACGGACCCAGAAAGCGACGGGAGAGATCTCGATCGCGATCCAGACCCTCCAGCAAGACACCCATGACCTCGAGACGAGCTCCGCCTCGATGAACGACATCGCGATCCAATCGAACGCGATGATGCAGACCTTTTCCGAAACAATCCTCCGTTTTAACGAAAACGCCCGGACAACCGCCGATCTGGTCGGAAACATCGAGCTTACCTCTTTTGTCACCCTTGCCAAAATCGACCACATCCTCTTTAAAGGGCGCACCTACGATTCGGTTTATACCCGTAAGGCCGCGGGGACGTTCTTCGACCACCACAGCTGCCGGTTCGGTAAATGGTACGAAGGGGAGGTAGGACGCTCCAAATTCGGACGATTCCCGTCGTTCGGACGGCTCGACCAGCCGCATAAAGAGGTCCATACCAACGCCCTGCGGATCCTCGAATTCCTCACCGACGTCGACACGATCGGCGACAACAAAACCGAAATCATCGAGCGGTTCGCCAACATGGAAGAGTCCTCGCGCGAACTCTTCGTCCTGATGGATACAATGCTCAAAGAAGCATCATAATCGGGGGCAAACTGCCTTTTTTTTAATCATCTTTTCACCGTTTCGCATCCGCGAACGGTGTATCATCTCATCCCTGCAATGATATTCGCACAAGGAGAGGGATGGTAACGGTACGACAGATGATCGACGAACGCCGTTTCATCATCCATTTTCAGCCCATCCTCTCGGTGCGTGGACGCACTTTTTTCGGAGTAGAGGCCCTCATTCGCGGCGTTTCGGCCGACGGAACGCCGATTTCCCCCGCCATGCTCTTCGAGCGGGCCGACGCCGAGGGCCTCGGGATGGAGCTCGACCGCCTCGCCCGGCATCTTGCCATCGAATCGTTTCACCCCCTTTGGGAACGCAACAAACGGCTGCTGCTCTTCGTCAACTTCGAATCCAAGCTCATCGATTCGTACGAACCGGGGTCATATCTCTTCGACGGGCTGCTTAAACGCCACGGCATCCCCTTTAGCAACATCGTATTGGAAATCAAGGAAGACGAGATCGGCGATACCGCCAGACTCGAAGCCTTCTGCACCCACTACCGCAATCTCGGGTTCAACATTGCGCTCGACGACTTCGGCGTCGGACGCTCAAGTTTCGACCGCCTTGCGGTGGTCCGCCCCGACATTATAAAAATCGACCGTTCCCTGATCGCGGGAATCGATGGGGACCATATCCATCGTGAAATCGTCCATGCCATCTGCCGTATGAGCACCAACATCGGTGCGATTGCGCTCGCCGAAGGGGTCGAAACCCCCGAAGAGGCCGCCTATGCCAAATACGCCGGGGCGACACTGATACAGGGCTTCTGGACTGCCCGTCCCACTCCCGATCCCGTCTGCGAGAATTTCCCGCTCAAAATCGATGCGATCAAGACCCGCTGCGACCGTCTCCAGAACGACCGCCGCGCCCATACCGAATCACTGCGGGAACAGGCCGAATCGCTCTGCGAAAGCTTTTGCGAAACCTTCTCCTCGCCCGAAGAGCTGATCGGATGGCACGAAGCGTTCGAACCGCTGCTGTCGGACGTCTCGAACATAGAGGCCCTCTACCTCATCAACACCTCGGCCAAACAGATCGGTCCCACCCTGCTGAGGGGAAAAACCCGCTCATTTTTCGAACCCGCCGAACACGGCAGCGACCATTCGCGCAAAGAATATTTCGTCCGTACCCTCGATTCGAAAAACGGCTACCACCTCACGGCCAATTACGTCTCGCTGGCCACCGGAAACCTCTGCTGCACCTGCGCCGTTAAAATCGAAATCGCCGACAGGACATACGTCCTGTGCATGGATTTTATCCGCTAAGAGTTCTCTCTTATTCCCTTTTTGCAAGAAAAAGCCGTTTTTTATCCATCCCCTTGACCCTGTCGATGGGGTATTTGGCTTCGTTTTTCGCCATTTTATCCACGATTGCCGCTTCCAGATCGATTTCGAGCTTCATGCACAGCCGTATCAAGTAGACGGCGATATCGGCGATCTCCTCTTGGGTATGCTCTCTCACCTCGTCCGGCAGGTTCTGAGACTCTTCTTCGCTCAGCCATTGGAAGATTTCATTCAGCTCCCCTACTTCACCACTCAAAGCCATAACGAGGTTTTTAGGGCTATGGTGTTTTTCCCAGCCGCGTTCGGAGGAGAAACGGGTGATGATGGATTGGATGTGTTCAAGGTTCATGGAGATATCCGTCAAAATAATATGCGGATATTATGACGTACTAATATTATATGTAGGAAAAGGATTATACGAAAAATTTTTAGGGAGGAACAACTTTGGAGATTATATTGCAATAATCGCGTTCAATTACGAACGTCTGCCATCAGTTTCCTTAGCTATGCCCTTAAACGGGGTGCCATCGGATTTAATATCTATGAATCTGCCAGTAATAGTATCACGCTTTACCCACATCTCAATTCTTGGATTATATATTTGCATACGATCATCTACACTACCTCTACGGTATCCGTTGCCAGTATTTTTAGCCATTGTATCACCTTCTTTCCCAAAGTATATTTTGTTCCTAAACAAAATAATATCTTTTTCTAGATGAGCTATTTTTAGAAGCAAAAAAGAGCTTTCCACTAGATATAGACTTTTCATGTAATAAAAATCAAGAGGCTACTTTTCAAAAGCTCTTTGTCTAAATACCGTCAATATGTGTACATTGTTCCGAACAACATGAAAAACGATGGTATAACCTTTATAGATCAGATCTCTGGTCATTTCATTATCCGCATAATAGCTTTTTCGACATCGTAACGGCATATCCGATAACGCTGAAATAGCATTCTCAAGCTCACGGACAAAACGGTCTGCTTTTGTTTTGGAATCTTTGGAAGCGATAAAAGTATGTATAGAGAAAAGGTCTTGCAGAGCTTCAGGCTCAACAATTATAGAGTACATTTACGAACGAACCACTTTTTCGATGGCAGTCGATAAATCAACACCTTCATTTTTATGGAGGTTGTTGATCGCGCGCTCAACTTTGCTTTTAGCTTCTTCGAACGAAATTGCGGGATATTCATCACTCTCTTCGATAATTTCGATCTTATCTTTCGGCAAAATCTCCAATAATCCCATTAGTTTATCATAAATCGCGTCATGGATGGTCAGTCGAACGGTATGCATTCTCGTATCCTCCGTTATATCTTTTTACATTGTAGCATTGATTGATAAAAAGCAATAGAAAGCAGGTACAACGTAAGCCGGGTTCTGGATGAAGCGATAATTAATCTACTGCCATGATCGCTCATGGCCTCTAGCGAAACAATAGCGATGTAGGACGCTAACCATCTGTTTCTTGCTGCGCGGTTGGGTTTACATAGCTCCTCTGGTTGCCCAAAGGACTGGTGGGCTCTTACCCCGCCGTTTCACCCTCACCTCTTTCGAGGCGGTCTACTCTCTGTTGCACTGTCCCTCACGTTACCGTGGCCATCCGTTAGATGGAACCGTGTCCTACGGCAGCCCGGACTTTACCTCTTGAGCTGTGACTCAAGCTATCGCCTGTTGTACCTGGGCGCATTATAGGCTAATTTCGATTAGGCGTGCCTAAGATCATTCGCTCACACTCTGATTGCGCCCGTTTTCCTTGGCACGGTAGAGGTATCCGTCGGCCCGTTTAAACAGTTCCTTCGTCCCCTCCCCCTTTTGCATCTGGGCTATCCCGAACGAGCAGGTGATTTTCCGATCCCGGACCTGCAGGCAGTTCTGCACCGACTGGCGTATCCGCTCGGCTACCCCGCGGGCGGTCGCGAGGTCGGTTCCAGGCAGGAGGATGATAAACTCTTCCCCTCCCCACCGCGCGCATACGTCGCTGCTGCGGGTACAGGTACGGAGTATTCCCGCAAAACGGACGATCACGTCGTCCCCTTCGTAGTGCCCGTAAGTGTCGTTGATCGATTTGAAATGGTCGATGTCGGCGAGGATCACCGAGAGGGCTTCGGTTTTGGCCACCGCGTTGAAATGGAGGTTGCGGAAAATGGTATCAAGTTCGCGGCGGTTGTAGAGTCCGGTGAGGGGATCGACCTTGGCCAGTTCGTCGGCGGTGATGTCGTTGCGAAACGCCATGTACTCCGTTATCTCTCCTCCTTCATCGTAGACCGGGACGATCCGCGTTTTGGTAATGAAGGTACTCCCGTTTTTTCGTACGTTAGCGAGACTGCCATTCCAGATTTCCCCTGCGGTGATCGTCTCCCACAGTTCGCGATAGATATCGGGATCCGATTCGGGATGACGGAGGATCGCGTGGGTTTTGCCGATCAATTCCTCTTTCTCGTAGCCGCTGAGCTTGCAAAACGCTTCGGTGGTTTCCAGGATGACCCCGTCGGTTCCCGTCCGTGAATAAAGGACGTTTTCTTGGATGATGCGGTTGCGAAAATCAAGTTCGACTTCACTCGCGCATTTCATCTCGCTGTAGATCGACAGTACCCCGTAGAGGTTGTGATCAAGAACCATCATGACGTTATGGGCGTGCTTTTTCATCTCAAAGACACCGCACTCTTCCAGAAACTGCACCAGCACGTTTTTCAGTGCCGTACAGCTCATGAAAACGTCTTCGACGGTGAGGCCCATTTCGTAAAATTCATTGATGATGGAGCGCATGACGGGACAGTCGCCGGGCTGACGGTCCCCGTTGAGGACTTTGAGAAAATTGTTCATCACGCCCGTCGCGATTTTGTTGCGGTATTCCTCGAGCGTATACCCCAACGTATCGACGATGTTCCCCAGCACGGGGTAATCCAGCCATTTTTGGAGAATATGTTCGCGTTGTTCTTCGAAAAAGTCCACAAGACCCGTATCGTAGCGTAATGCATCGACAACGGAATTCATGTGGGGAAATTCGCGCATCATCGTCCTTTCAAAACAGAGTCGGGATTATTCGAAACGGTTATTTTGTTATATTCTATTTGATTATAACTTTATTCAAACTAAAAAAACTAAAAAGTGTTCGGAGCTGCTAAGAAAGTATCACTTGCAAAAGAGGATAAAACGGGTGCAGAAAAAGGATGAAACACGGCCCGCACAAGTGTGCGCGACCGGCAGGAAATCGGGGGAAATCAATCGGAGATTTTATAAATAAGTCGTCCCGCATATTCCATGTAAAGGCTTTTTTTATGATTTTCGATTTCAGACTGGTTCATGATCGCGTAGGACTCTACGATGCGATCAAGTTCCTCTTCCCCGTGCTGCTGCATCAGCATCTTTTCCATGACGGCGATTTTGGTCATGATTTCGTCAAAATCGTAGCGGTACAAATCTTCGCTCACCTGTGTGGCGATATCCCAATATTTGGATTGCGGAGAGCCACCGAAAATATCGTCTTCGTCTTCAAATAATACATCGTATTTCGACATGTTTATCTCCTGTTCATAGTTATCGTAGAGTAGCGAATCGTTGATTAATCGCAGTTAGATATTGTAGGATAGATTGATTTTTTTAAGAGAAAGTGGAGATTTCCGCCGAAGCGGAAACGTTACGACGCTTTTTTAGCCATTGCCTCAAGCGCGTATTTTTTACCGAGGTCGTACGCTTTGTTGTTGACATCGTGTACTTTTGCCGGTACTTTCGAGAGCATAACGCCGCGCAGAAGTTCGTCGTCCAATGCTTTCATGTAAGTGTTTGCAATCGCCAACGCTACGACCGACTGGGTAATAACGTTACCGATTTCGTCTTTTGCGATCGTAATGATGGGGATCTCCACGATGTTCCATTTTTTACGGTCTTCTTCGGTCGGGTGAACCAGGTTCGGCTCGATAACAATCGTTCCGCCCGGAGTTACCCCGTTTTTGAACAGGTTATAGCTCGCCTGAGCAACCGAGAGCATGAAATCGATCTCGCCGTCGTTTGCGTACGGATAGAAGATCTCTTCGTCATCGAGCGTGATGTCAACGACAGTCGGACCGCCGCGAACCTGCGAGGTATAGGTAGCGGTTTTAAGACCGTGTCCCCCCTCTTTGATTTTTGCCGCAGCGAAAATTTCTCCCGCAAGAAGAACACCCTGTCCGCCGACACCGGTAAATCTCATTAATGTTCTAGCCATGTGTCTTTCTCCTTAAATTTTCTTCGCGAAATCGTCTTGGGTAATCGCTTTGCGTTTACCTTGGTGATATGCTTTGACGTCTTCGTACATATCGCAGTATTCGCGAGCGTTTTCGTCGTGTTTCAAAATACCCGTCGGGAATTTGTTCAGTTTCTCTTCATCGGAGAGTGCTTCCCATTTTTTGAGCGGTGTCGTGATGCTGTCGATCCACTCGAGGTTTTCCATCGCACTTTGCATTTTATTTTTACGCCCGAGGTTGATGTGGCAGTTTGACATAACGTCAAAGAACGCGAAACCGCGGTGCTGGAACCCTTTTACCAGTACTTTTTCCAGTTTTTTAGGATCAAGCATCGTCTCGCGCGCTACGAATGAAGCACCTGCAGCGATTGCAAGGTCACACGCGTTGAACGTAGGGTCGATGTTCCCCGATTTCTGGCTCACCGTCCACATACCCTGAGGGGTAGTCGGAGAGGTTTGCGAGTTGGTCAACCCGTAAATGAAGTTGTTGATCATGATGAATTTGATGTCGATGTTGCGGCGGCATCCGTGAATCGTGTGGTTACCGCCGATCGCCAGCGCGTCACCGTCCCCCGCGACACAGATGACGTGTTTGTCAGGGTGCATCAGTTTGATCCCCGTCGCAAACGCTACGGTACGGCCGTGCGTCGTGTGAACGGTATTGAAATCAACGTACGATGAGAAACGTCCCGAACATCCGATCCCTGAAACGACACAGACGTCGTCTTGTTTCCAACCGCAGGTTTCGATTGCACGAATAACGGCTTTGAGGATAACACCGTCACCACATCCCCAACACCAAAGTGTCGGCATTTTTTCTAAACGTAAATATTGGTCGTAATTGAAAGCCATGTTAGATGATCTCCTTCACTTTATTAACGATCTCGTACGGAGAAATCGCCCGTCCGTTAACTTTGTACAAACCGTGGATATCAAGACGGCTTGAAACACGCTCTACTTCTTCGGTGTATTGGCGGATGTTGAGTTCAACACACAATACGTTTTTCACTTTGTCGGTGAAATGTCTGATCCGTTTTGCCGGGCTTGGCCACAACGTGATCGGGCGGAAAAGACCGGCTTTGATACCTGCTGCGCGGAGGTGACGGATCGCCTCTTTAGCCGCGAGTGAAACCGAACCGTACGCGATGATCAATACGTCGTTTTCTTCAAGATCGTCACACATGAACTCTTCATTGTACTCAAGTTCGTCGGTGTGCATCATGACTTTGTCTTCAAGGCGCTGGATCAGTTTGCGGCAGGTTTCGATCTCTTCGGTCGGAAACCCTTTCGCATCGTGGTGGAGACCCGTGAAGTGGTAACGATACCCCTGGAACATCGGGTTAAGTACCGCAGGCTCATCCGGACCTACACCGTAAGGGCGGTAATCTTCAGGTGCCCCGGTGAATTTTTTACGCGGAACAATCCCTTTTTTGACCTCTTCGACCGTCGGAATCATCGCTTTACCGTGCATGTGTCCGATAGTCTCGTCCAAGAGAACGAATACCGGCTGCATGAAACGGTCTGCGAGGTTGAACGCACGAACCGTCTCAGTATAACACTCCGCGAGGTTACCCGCACAAAGGGTGATTGAACGATAGTCACCGTGTGAAGGGTTTTTCGCCTGGCGAACGTCCCCCTGGGATACACGGGTCGGCAGACCGGTTGAAGGACCGCCACGCATTACGTTAACAACGACCAACGGAACTTCCGCCATTTGCGCAAGTCCGAGGTTTTCCGCTTTCAAAGAGATACCGGGACCTGAAGTAGCGGTCATAGTTCTGTGACCGGCCATACCTGCACCTACCGCACAGGCAACACCGGCGATTTCGTCTTCCATTTGAATCGCGACACCGCCGACTGCCGGAAGCAGATCAGAGATGGTGTGCATAACTTCGGATGACGGTGTAATCGGATACCCTCCGAAAAACATACATCCCGCATCTACCGCTGCTTCAGCCGCCAAATCGTTTCCGGTTGAAATTACTTCTCTCAATTCCATATGTTTCCCCCTTTAAGCGCTAAGCTTCATGTATTTGTTTTTCTTGATAGCTTCAGCTCTCTCTTTTGCCTGATCCGAAAGTTTTGCAAACTTGTACTCGGATTTATCCGCTACGAAGATAGCAAAGTCAGGGCAATTCAATTCGCAGTCGTTACATCCGATACAGGCATCCGCCGCTACGATCTCAATCATTGCTCCCAATGTCGACGTAGGTTCGAGTCTCATTGCCAAAACCCCTGCCGGACAAACCGATACACAGATATCACACGCTTTACATCGTGCTTCATCGACCCACACCGGAGTGTTTTCTGGCGCTTTAATTATTGACATTCCTTCTCCTTGATTGAGTTAAACTAATTTATCTTACCGACGGCACACGAAACAAAGCTTTTCGCTTTGAGAATCGTGTCTTCCGTAAATCCTCTTGCCTCATGGGACAGAGGATAGCCGAGGCTTCTTAATATTGCCTTAAAATGTGCTAATTGCGCCTCGTCAGCGATGTCGGCTGTTACTTTGCGAGGCTCGCACGAAAGGTCGACTTCGACCCCAATGAATCCGGCTTCTTCGAGTGCTTTCGTAATCGTGTTGGCGCAGCCGCCGCAACGAATATTGGCTACCTCGAAGACCTGTTTCATCGTTACTTCCCCATTACTTCCGCAACGGCTTTGCCGATGTCGGCCGGAGAGACGACGACTTTGACGCCTGCGGCTTCGAGGGCTGCCATTTTTTCCTGCGCCGTACCGGCACTTCCGGAGATGATTGCTCCGGCGTGCCCCATACGTTTGCCTTTAGGAGCCGTCTGGCCCGCGATGAACGCGACGACAGGCTTGGTGATGTGCTGTTTGATGAACTCAGCCGCCTGGATTTCCAGGTCTCCGCCGATTTCGCCGATCATGACGATCGCTTTGGTCTCGGGATCGGCTTCGAACATCGGAAGAAGCTGTTTGTAGCTAAGACCGATAATCGGGTCTCCGCCGATACCGACTGCAGTCGTGATACCGAATCCCTCTTTGACAACCTGGTTGGCCGACTCATACGTCAACGTACCTGATTTGGAGATCAGACCGACGTTCCCTTTTTTGAAGATGAAGCCCGGCATAATCCCGATTTTGCACTCGTCGGCTGTGATGATACCCGGGCAGTTGGGCCCGATGGTCATCATGTTTTTCTTCACGGCGTACGCTTTAGCGTACATCATGTCTTTAACGGGTGCCCCTTCGGTGATGATGACGGCCAATTCGATTCCGGCATCGGCGGCTTCCATGACCGCATCGGCGACGAAAGCGGGCGGAACGAAGATCATCGAAACGGTTGCGCCGGTGGCGCGGACAGCTTCGTCAACGGTATTGAAAACCGGCTGACCGAGGTGGTGCTGGCCCCCTTTGCCCGGAGTGACCCCACCGACGATTTTGGTTCCGTAGGCCATACACTGCTCGGCGTGGAAGCTTCCTTCCTTACCGGTGAAACCCTGTACGATTACTTTTGTATCTTTATTGACCAAAATTGACATAAATTAAGCTCCTTTCGCTGCTGCTACGGCTTTACGCGCACCGTCGGCAAGGTCCGTTGCCGCGACGATGTTCGAGATTCCGGCGTTGTTGAGAATATCGGCTGCCTCTTCGGCGTTGGTTCCGTCCAGACGGACGATGACCGGTACGTCGACCTTGGTCAGCTTGGTCGCTTCGAGGATACCGTTCGCGACACGGTCACAACGGACAATACCGCCGAAGATGTTGACGAAAATCGCTTTGACGTTCGGGTCTTTGAGGATGATCTCAAAGCCTTTGGCAACCGTCTCGGCAGACGCTCCGCCGCCCACGTCGAGGAAGTTGGCAGGTTTGCCGCCCTCGTAGTTGATCGTATCCATCGTACCCATCGCAAGACCGGCACCGTTAACCATACATCCGACGTCGCCGTCGAGTTTGATGTAGCTCAGGCCGTATTTGCCTGCTTCGATCTCGGTCGGCTCTTCTTCGGAGAGGTCACGCATTTCGTTAACCTGGCTCTGGCGGTAGAGGGCATTGTTGTCAAAGCCCATTTTCGCATCCAGCGCGAGGAAGCGCCCGTCACCCGTTTTGATCAGCGGGTTGATCTCGATCATCTCCGCATCGTGGTCCATGTACACTTTGTACAGGGCGGATGCAAATTTGATGAACGTATTGATCTCTTCAACCGGCAGCCCAAGCCCGAACGCCAGTTTGCGTCCGTGAAAGCTTTGGAAACCCGTCAACGGATCGATAGCTACTTTGATGATTTTCTCGGGAGATTTGTGAGCAACCTCTTCGATCTCCATACCGCCCTCGGTCGAAGCCATCATGATCGGCATTTCCGACGCACGGTCTAGTACCATACCGAGGTAGTACTCTTTTTTGATGTCCGCACCCTCTTCGATGTAGACTTTCTGAACCAACTTCCCCTCAGGACCCGTTTGGTGGGTCACAAGAGTCATCCCGAGGATCTGGCTGGCCAGATCACGCACTTCGGATGTCGACTTTGCCAGCTTGACACCGCCGCCGAGACCGCGTCCGCCGGCATGGATCTGCGCTTTGACAACCCAAATGTTGCCGCCCAGTTCCTGGGCCGCTTTGACCGCTTCATCCGGTGTGAAAGCGATGTGCCCGCGCGGGGTGGGCACGTTGTATTTTTTGAATAGTTCTTTTGCCTGATATTCGTGAATATTCATCCGATTCCTCCTGTTTAGATTTACGCTATTGGTTTTGTCATCTCTTCGGGGACGACGTATTTATCAAACTCTTCCGCCGTGAGAAGGCCGAGTTTTATCGCCGTCTCTTTGAGCGTGGAATTTTCTTTGTGGGCCGTTTTGGCGATTTTCGCCGCATTTTCGTACCCGATGTACGGGTTGAGCGCCGTGACGAGCATCAGCGAGTTGTTCAGATACGCATCGATCTGCTCACGTACCGGCTCGATGCCGATCGCGCAGTTGTCGTTGAACGACACGATCGAATCGGCCAGAAGGCGTACCGACTGCAAAAAGTTGTACGCGATGACCGGTTTGAATACGTTTAGTTCGAAATTCCCCTGGCTGGCGGCGAAACCGATGCACGCATCGTTCCCCATCACCTGGCAGGCGACCATCGTAACCGCTTCGCTTTGAGTCGGGTTTACTTTACCCGGCATGATCGACGAACCCGGCTCGTTCTCGGGAATCGTGATCTCCCCGATGCCGCAGCGCGGACCCGAAGCGAGCCAGCGTACGTCGTTAGCGATTTTCATCATATCCGCCGCGAGCGCTTTGAGAGCACCGTGGGCATAAACCAGCGCATCGTGGCTGGTGAGGGCGTGGAATTTGTTCGGAGCCGTAACAAATTTATGTCCCGTGAGTTCGGTCAGTTTCGCCGCAACGCGTGTCCCGAGTTCGGGATGGGCGTTGAGTCCCGTACCGACCGCCGTACCGCCGAGGGCAAGTTCGCGGACCGATTCGAGAGAGTCCTTGGCCATTTTTTCGCATTTGTTGAGCATTTCAACCCAGCCGCTGATTTCCTGACCCAGTGTCAACGGGGTCGCGTCCTGTAGATGCGTGCGCCCGATCTTGACGATGTCGTTGAACGCCTCTGATTTGGCGATAAGCGTTTTACGCAGATGATCGATCGCCGGCAGCAGGCGCGTCTCGACCGCGATGACCGCCGCTACGTGCAGCGCCGTCGGATAGGTATCGTTCGAACTTTGTGACTTGTTGACGTCGTCGTTTGGGTGAACCAGTTTCTGGGTACGGAAATCGCCGCCGAGAATCTCGGTCGCACGTGCCGCCAGAACTTCATTGTTGTTCATGTTCGACTGCGTACCCGATCCCGTCTGCCATACCACAAGAGGATAATGAGCGTCGAGTTTTCCCGCAAGCATTTCATCGGCCGCCTGAGCAATCGCATCGGCTTTTTCTTTCGAAAGCATCCCGAGATCGCAGTTAACAAGGGCAACCGCTTTCTTCAAAAACGAAAAGGCCCGGGTAATCTCGTAGGGCATTTTCTCTTCGCCGATCTGGAAATTTTCGAGCGAACGCTGTGTCTGCGCTCCCCAGTAAGTGTCGTTCGGTACGCGAACTTCACCCATCGTATCTTTTTCGATGCGAAAACTCATTATTTGGCTCCTTCAAAAAATTTATTGGCATTGAGCGTGTCGATCAGCGACTGTACCGATGCGCACGAACGGGCGAACATCTCTTTTTCCGCATCGTTGAGAGTCACTTCGATGATCTTTTCCGCACCGTTGGCCCCGAGCATTACGGGAACGCCGCTGACGACGTCGTGATAGCCGTATTCGCCTTCAAGGTAAACCGCACACGGATGGATCTGCTTGGTATCTTTAAGAATCGCCTCGACCATGATAGCGGTCGCTTTTGCCGGCGCATAGTATGCCGATCCCGTCTGTAGAAGGGCTACGATCTCCGCACCCCCTTTACGGGTGCGCTGAACGATCTCCTCGATCTCCTCTTTGCTCAGAACGTCCGAGAGGGGCACGCCCGCAACCGTCGAATAACGGGGAAGCGGAACCATGTCGTCCCCGTGACCGCCCATGACCGACGCACGGATCTGTCCGCCGCCGTATCCGAGTTTCTCATGGATAAATGCCGCCATACGGGCGCTGTCGAGTACACCCGCCATACCAATGACGCGGTTACGGTCGAAGCCGCTGTCTTTGAGGGCGACGTAGGTCATCGCATCCAGCGGGTTGGAAACCATGATTACGATGGCGTTCGGAGAATATTTGGCGACCCCTTCGATCACTTCGCGGGTCACTTTGGCGTTGATCATCAGAAGATCGTCGCGGCTCATCCCCGGAAGACGGGGACTGCCCGCCGTAATGACAACGACGTCGCAGTCGGTCAGATCGGCCATCGACTCGGCGACACTGACTACCGAGTGGCTGCGGACCGCAGCGGCGGCCTGGGACATGTCCAGAGCCTTCCCTTTCGCGATTTCAATTTTGTTGTCACGCAAGATGATCTCGTGGCAAGAGCCGAGCATAGCGAGCGAATAAGCGATGGTGGAACCGACGTTACCCGCTCCTACGATTCCGACACGTTTACCTTTTACCATAATAGTACTCCTTGTGTCATATCAGCATCGTTCCGGTTCCACAATATACTCATCACTACTTTCGACTGTCGAAAGTACTCGGAAGCATACCGGTCAAGGGAACAATGAAAGACGTTTTATCGTCTTTTATCTAAAGAGAACTCTCTCCCCAGATAAAAAACGATTCCCGGCAAAAGCCGGAAAATGCTATCGAATAAGCGGAGAGAACGCCTCTCCGTGAGCGCGGTTCCGAAATCTGCCCTCTGGCAGCAAATCAGATCGCGTCGATGATAGCGTTGAGCGTTTTAGACGGACGCATTGCTGCTTCCGCTTTCGCATCGTTCGGGTGGAAGTAACCGCCGATATCCTGCGGTTTGCCGGATGCTGCCATCAGCTCTTCCATGATTTTTGCTTCGTTCGCTTCCAACGCGTCGGCTACCGGAGCGAATTTAGCCGCCAGTGCGGCGTTGTTGCTGTTGGCAAGCGCACGCGCCCAGTATTGCGCCACGTAGAAGTGAGACGCTTTGTTGTCAGGCTCACCCGCTTTACGTCCCGGGGCTTTGTTGTTGTCCAGGTAAGCCTGGTTGGCAACGTCAAGAGCCGCAGTGACGGCAGCCAGTTCCGCATTCGGGTTTTTTTGCTCGATCATACGGAGTGATTCGGCCAACGCCAGGAACTCACCGAGTGAATCCCAACGGAGGTGCCCTTCTTTCAGGAACTGCTCTACGTGTTTCGGAGCCGATCCGCCCGCACCCGTTTCAAACAATCCGCCGCCTGCGAGCAATGGAACGATTGAAAGCATTTTAGCAGATGTTCCCAGCTCAAGGATCGGATACATGTCGGTCAGGTGGTCACGAAGAACGTTACCCGTTACCGCGATCGTGTTCAGACCTTTACGGATACGCTCATTGGTGAAACGTGTTGCCGCCGTGATGTCGAGGATGTGAATCTCAAGACCTTCGGTGTTGAATTCCGGCATGTATTTTTTCACTTTGGCAATCATCTGTGCATCGTGTGCACGGTTTTCATCCAACCAGAATACAACCGGGATTTTCTCGATCTGGCCGCGTTCGAACGCAAGACGGATCCAGTCTTTGATCGGGATGTCTTTTGCACGGGACATACGCCAGATATCACCCGCTTCACACTCGAAGCTCATGAGCTCGGTGCCGTCAGCCGCAGTCACGGTTACTTTACCTGCTTCGGGGAGTTCGAACGTTGTCGGGTGCGAACCGTATTCTTCCGCTTTTTGAGCCATCAGACCGATATTTTGCATCGTACCCATGGTTGCGACATCGTACTGGCCGTTTTTAACACAGTCTGCGACCATCTCGGCGTGGAACATCGCATACGTTGAATCAGGGATAACCGCCAGCGTTTCAAGCGCCGCACCGGTACGATCCCACTGCTTACCGCCCTCACGGACGACAACCGGCATCGAAGCATCGATGATGACATCGTTCGGAGCGTTGAAGTTTGTCGTCCCTTTATCCGAGTCAACCATCGCGATTTTCGGAGCGTCTGAATCGACAACTGCCTGGAAAGCCGCTTTAATCTCCGCTTCGAGAGGGTGACCTTTGATTTTTTTCTCAAGGTCAGACATACCAAGGTTCGGATTGACGCCCACTTCTTTGAACGTAGAAGCGTATTTCGCGAATACGTCTTCAAAGAAGATCTCAAACGCGTGACCGAACATGATCGGGTCAGAGATTTTCATCATCGTCGCTTTAAGGTGCAGCGACCAGATGACACCTTTCTTTTTAGCCTCTTCGATAGACGCTTTATAGAACGCACGCAGTGCTTTGACCGACATGAAGGTACCGTCAAGGACTTCGCCTTCCATAGCATCGATCGTTTTGAGCTCTTTACCGTTAAGGGCGATCGTTACTTTTTGGGCTTTGTCCATCGTAACCGATTTCTCGTTACCGTAGAAATCCCCTTTTCCACCCATGTGCATGACGGCCGCTTTAGAATTCTCAGAGTAAGCGCGCAATTTGTGCGGGTTTTTCTGAGCGAAGTTTTTAACCGCTTTCGCCGCACGACGATCCGAGTTACCTTCACGAAGAACCGGGTTAACCGCTGAACCAAGACATGTCGCGTATTTCGCCTGAATCTCTTTTTCGGCATCGTTCGCAGGGTTTTCAGGATAGTTGGGAATATCGTACCCCTGAGACTGAAGCTCGGCGATACAATCTTTGAGCTGTCCTACTGATGCTGAAATATTCGGAAGCTTGATGATGTTACCTTCAGGCTTGACACAAAGCTCACCCAGTTTTGAAAGCTCGTCTTCAGCAAGACCCATTGCTGAAAGAACACGCCCAGCAAGTGAAATGTCACTCTGCTCCAGTTCAACGCCGCCCGCTGCACAAAATTTAGATGCAATCGGGAAGAATGAATAGGTTGCCAAAGCCGGGGCTTCATCGATTTTTGACCAAATGATTTTTGCCATCGGGTTCTCCTGTTTGTATTTTTATACGAGCATCATAACACTTACTGCGCGGATTTGACGTTTTGTAACTCCCCCAAGGCCAAAAAGTTTAAAAAATGTTTCATTTTGTAGCATTTACTATGTTTTGCCTATGTGTAGAAAAGTAACTACTATAAACATGCTCCCCGTCTTTGCCACGGACGAAATAGAGGTAATCCGTCTGTGCCGGACGCAGTGCTGCCTCGATTGCCTCACGTGATACGTTGCATACCGGGTACCGGGGGAGACCTTTGTTTTTATACGTATTATAGGGAGTTCTGTCAGTTCTGATTCTGCGTGCGGTTACTTTTTGGTGCGAAAATTCTCCGTAATTGAGCGTGCCGTCCATCTGCAAACGCATCCCTTTTTTTATCCGGTTATCAATAACGGAGCTCACATAAGGCATATCAGCCAAAGAAGAGGCTTCTTTTTGGATTACCGAGGCTTTTGTTACTATAGGTAACCATTTATCCCGCGAATATGCTATATTGTAATGCTCTGCCCATGCTTTCATCGTCTTTTCGGATTCGCCGAGCAGATGAAGAATCAGCCGCTCCTCGTCGATTTCGTTCGGGATACTGTAGGTTTCAGGGACAAAATTTCCCTCTTTATAGGGGGCATGACGTTCATAAGCCTCGATAAGCGCTTTTTTGTCCAGCGAGAGTTCCTCTGCGAGCTGGGAAAGGAAAATTTCGGTTGTCTCCCCCGGGATCAACGTAATCTGGCGCGTGGCGGCTTTAGCGGTCGTGAGACGGTGCAGATAGGTGATACGGCTCATTTTCTCCTCTTTAAGATCGATCCATCCCTGCTGGGGATGTCCGAGCAGTCGGAGGATAAACGCATCGAATTTATAGACGTTGACCCCCTCGTTTTGGAGGTGTGATATACTTTTAAATACGGAACCTTTCGGAATATAGACGATTTTGGGGGATGTGACAGTAGAGAACAGGTAGCTCATGAAAGACGCGATTATCACAAAAGTGATCCCCACTATCCACAAGAGAATTGTTCTTTTCTTCTTTACGCTCTTTTTTCTCGGCTTTTTCACGTTTATCGCTTTACTGGAGGGATTTGGGATCGACCGCCTCACGCTGGGAGGGGTAAAAATCGAGAAATTATATCTCAAATGGAACAATGCCCTCCTTATCAAAGCATCCCGTGTCGACCTTAGCGGATACCGCGGCGACGGAGAGCCCCTTACCCTCAAACCTCTCGAACGTCTTCCGCGTATCGTGCGGTGGGGGAACGACTGGGTGGAATCGATCCAAATCGATGAGATACGCTACAACCGACTAAGCGCATCCCTGCGCTATGACCGCGACAGGGTCGGTACCGTCGTCTTCAAAAACGGCGGGGCATCGTGCAGGGGGAATTTTCGTCTCGACGAACGTCGTTTCCGCCTCGCGCTGCCGGAATGTTCCATGGGTGACGCGAACGTCTCCTTTTCTCTGGCCATCGATCTGCCCCGACAGCTTCTGAATGCGCAGATGCGACTCGCCCTTCCCCAAACGCCCGCGATCGCTCTGAATGCACACGGCGACTCGAAGACACTTCGGTTCAGAGCTGCGGCGGATGCCCCGCTGCATACGCTCCGTCCCCTCGTCGCTTTTTTCGGTATCGATCCCGAAGTAGCCCCGTGGATCGCCGACTACGCTAAAGCCTCTTCAATCCGCCTCCATGCGCTGGAAGGAAACTTCCGCTACGATGAACCGGGCGACCTCGTGAGATCTCTGCGTGCCCGTGCAACCCTTTATGATGGTGAATACACCTTCGCTCAAGGGTTTGAACCGATCAAAGCCCCCACCATACGCCTCGCGTTCGAACACGGCAAACTGCATATCGTTCCGCTGCAGGGGAGCTTCTACACCATGCCGACGCAAAAAAGCCGGTTGTGGATCGATTTTACGACCCCGAATACGACGTTGAACGCACTGATCAAAACCGACCGTGCGAAACTGGGCGATCCGATCCTCAACCTGCTGCGCTTTTATGAGATCGATCTTCCCATCAAACAGCTCGCGGGAGAGTGTGCCGTCGACCTCGCTCTCAATATCGATCTGCACACCCTCGACACTACCGCCCGAGGAACCTTTATTCCTACCGCTTCGGAACTTCAGCTGGGCGGCACCCGCCTGCGCACGACGGGCGGAATCGTCCGGCTCGATACGACCAAGGTCCGTTTCGAGCGCTTCAATGCCCTATACGGAGACAACACCGCCCATGCGCGCGTCAGCGGGGTCTATGACGCCGACCGCGAGGAAGGGAATGTCTCGATCGAAGCCTACCGGGTGTCGCCGCTGGGGAACGACGGTTATCTGCGACTTGCCGATTCCACCAAGCCTCTGCGTGTTGACTATCGTATCGCACCCTCGGGCGACTCGATCGACGTACATCCCTCCACATGGAACCTCTTCGGCGAAACGCTCCTGGTTTCGGGTTTCCGCGCACCGTTTGACTATGCCAATATGCGCCTTGCTCTCGCACCGTTGCCGTTTCAGGTACCCGGTAAACTCAAGGGAAGCGTTACGGCCCGATTCGACGGCGCCAAAGAGCGAACGGGGATAAGATTACAAATCGACGATTTGAACCTTCACGGTGCGCTGCTGGTGCACAAGCCCTTCGTCATCTCGGCCGATTACGACGGCAGTACGCTGAAACTCTCCTCTGCTGCCCCTTCGTCCTGGTCAATCAACCGTCTGCCGATACTTGTTTCGGCTTTTAACGCGGTATGGAAACACGACCAGTTAACCTTCAACGAGATCGAAACGGTCGAGGGAGACTGGTTTAAGGCGACCCTTTCAGGATCGTATCACACCCTGAACAAAAAAGGATCGCTTAAACTCCATCGAGCCCTCCCGCTCAACCCGAAACTAACCCCCTTCATCAGTCCTGAGGAATCGGTGGAGCTGTTCGTCAATGCCGGTGGCGATGAGCTGCTCATGGAAGTTCCGGCTCTCAAAGCGCGTTTCACCACTATTCCGGAGGGATGGCAGGTCTCGCTGGACGACATATCGCGCCTCTCGCGCCGCTCCCCGCTCTTGCGCCGCTATCATATTCATAACGGCAACCTTCAGCTTTATTACACCGGAGAGCGTTCCCAGTACCGCTTTAGCGGTTCGATCCGATACCCCTACCCGCTCGTACTCGTAAACGACGTTCCGCTCTCGCACTACCGCTTCAGCGGCTCGTACAAAGACGGCGATTCTTCCATCCGCGTCAGCGACCGTCTCGTGATCAACCATACCCAAGAGCGTACGTACGTCCGAGCCAACAACGCGGGGATCAACGTCCCCGCACTGTTCAAATTCCTCTCGGCGTTCACCGATAGCGAGGGGACCGGCGACGCAAAGAGCCAAACCGCTCCGGTACGTATCCATGCGACCCACACCTACCTGTATCTGATGAAAGGGCGCAAGATCGTCGCCGACACGCTGGATGCGACGATGGATGAAAACGGATTCGAAGCATCGCTCGGCCACGAATCGGGTCTGGCATCGCTTCAGATCCGGGAAGGAGCTTTTCTGATCGAAGGAAAAGGGTTCAACGACACTTTTATGAAGCACCTCTTCGCCCTCAGCGATTTCGACGGCGGCTCTTTTTCGTTTGAAGCCAAGGGGACGGCCGAAGCATTTGACGGCCTGATGCGGGTTGAGAATACCGTGCTCAAAGACTACAAAGTCCTCAACAACGTTCTTGCGTTTGTCAACACGGTCCCTTCATTGGCGACGTTTTCGTTGCCGAATTACCACAGTAAAGGACTCCCCGTCAAAGAGGGCTACGCCCATTTCAATTACCGCAAGGGGGTACTGAAAGTCGATAACTTTACCCTCAACTCACCCGAAATGAAAATTCTCGGCGAAGGAAAAGCCGATCTGAACACGAACACGATTGAGGGGGCGTTGACGCTGAAAACGGATCTGGGATCAAAACTGGGGAAAGTGCCGATGGTCGGGTACATTCTGCTCGGAGACGACGGCTCGGTGTCGACCACTCTGACGCTCAGCGGAAGTCTCGAAGACCCCAAGATCGAAACGGCGATTGCCAAGGAGATCGTGACCGCGCCGTTCAACATCCTCAAACGGACGCTGGTCTACCCGTTTTTATGGATGCTCGACGACGACAAGAAAAAGTAGGTTTTATTCGTTCCGAAGGACCGTTAGAACGTCGACCTCGCTCGCTTTTTTCGCCGGATACCACGACGAAAGCAAAACGATCACGAACGCGCCGATGATGATCGAGAAGAAATCGATCACACTGAGATCAAGCGGCAGGGTCGAGGTGGGATAGACGTCTGCAGGCAGCGAGATGATCTCGAACGTTCCGAGTATCCACATCCCCAAAAAGCCCAGAATCGTCCCCGTCAGAATACCCAGCGCGCCGATCACGATCCCGAGGATCAAGAATACCCTCTTGACCTCTTGTTTGGATGCCCCGAGTGAGATCAAGAGCGCGATCTCGCTGCGCCGGTTCATCACCGTCATCAGAAGCGACGAGATGATGTTGATCGCCGCGATGAGGATGATAAGCATCAGCACGATAAACAGGGCCGTTTTTTCCATTTCCAGGGCGGCAAAAAAGTTGCCGTTGTCTTCCCACCAACCGCGAACCGCGACCGTTTCAGGAAGAGCTGCGGCGATGCGGATGATGTCCGCTTCGGGATTCTCGGAATGGACGTGGATCCCGTCGTAGAGATTTTCGGGAACTCCGAGCACCTTTTGAAGCGACGAAAGCGTCGTATACGAAAATCCCTTATCGTACGCGCTGAGTCCCGAATCGAACGTCGTGACGTTTTCGAACCGTTTGATTTTCGGCGTCAACGCCAGTCCGCCGGGTTCCATCTGTGTAAAGATATAGGTGAGTTTATCCCCTTCGGCGAGCATGAACTGCTCTTTGAGGGTCTTGCCGATCATCACTTCGAATTCGCCGGGAACGCGATGTTTGAGCCCCTCGGCAAGAATACGGTTGACTTTCGCCTCCTGTGCGAAATCGACGCCGAAGAGGTATCCCCCCTCCATCTGGTCACCGCTGCGCGATAACACGGCGGAAGTGACATAAGGGCTGAAAGCAAGGTCAGGGAACTGCGTACGCAGGTTATCGACGAGCTGGGCATCGACGCTGCCGAAGAATTTGGACTGGATGGTGAGGGGATAGTTCATGACGGTGAGTTTTTTCTTGAACTCGTTGTCGAACCCGTTCATGAGGGCCATCGCGATAATGAGGACCATCACCCCCAGCGCAATCCCCGAAAAGGCCAGCAGGGCCGAGAGGAAGATGAAAGGCTGCTCTTTATCGAAGCGCAAAAACCGCTTGACGAGATAGGAGACGATACTCAAGAGGCAAATACCCCTTTTTTCGGACCGCTTTTGCCGCAGCAGTTTTTGTATTTAAGGCCGCTGCCGCACGGACAGTCGTCATTGCGCGCGATCTTTTTCTCTTCCCGTTCGTGCTTGGTCTGGTTCAGCGCCATACGCATCTCTTCCTGGCGTTTTTCGAGTTCCATGGCACGGGCGAGCGCTTCGGCTTCTTCTTCGGCCGTTTCGACTTTGAAGCGGACCACGTGAAGCGTTTTGACCGTATCGTATTTGATCGTCTCGACCAGTTCGCTGAACAGGTTGAAACTCTCTTTTTTATACTCCACCAGCGGGTCTTTTTGGTTGTAGGCCCGCAGACGGATACCCGTTTTCATGCTGTCCATCTGATAGAGATGTTCACGCCACGCGGTATCGAGGGTTTTGAGATAGATTTCACGTTCGATCTCACTGCGCACTTTGGCATCGACAACCGACATTTTTTCGTTGTATTCGTCGCTCAAAAGCCGCAATGCCGTCTCACGGATCGACTCGGGATTTTTCTCCGCGAACGAGGATACATCGAGCTCCGTGTTGAGCTCTTCTTTAAGTGTCATCAAGAAGCGTTCAAGGTCGACCTCTTCTTCGGGAATTCCGGGGAAAATTCCGCAGTATGAAAGCGTACGGTCGATGTATTCGGCACGGTTGGCTTCGATTTTGTCGCCGATGTTGTATTCGGGATCAAGAAGCTCGCCGCGGAAACGGTAGACGATTTTGCGCTGTTCGTTCGCGACGTCGTCGTATTCGACGATGTGTTTACGCCCTTCGAAGTGCATGTTCTCGACTTTTTTCTGCGCTTTTTCCACCGCACGGGTCACCATCGTCGATTCGATGTATTCGCCGTCTTCGACTCCGAGACGTTCCATGATCGCTTTGATTTTATCCGAACCGAAAATCCGCAGGAGGTTGTCTTCGAGGCTCAGGTAAAACTGCGACGTCCCCGGATCCCCCTGGCGTCCCGCACGGCCGCGCAACTGGTTATCGATACGGCGGTTTTCGTGCCGTTCGGTACCGATGATGTAGAGGCCCCCAAGCGCTTTGATCTCGTCGTCGATTTTGATGTCGACCCCGCGTCCGGCCATATTTGTCGCGATCGTAACCGCCCCTTTTTCGCCCGCGTGTTTGATGATTTCCCCTTCCTGCGCGTGATTTTTCGCGTTCAGTACGGTGTGGGGGATTTTCTCGGCTTTAATCAGCTGATGAAGCTTTTCGGATTTTTCGATCGATGCCGTCCCGATCAGGATCGGCTGCCCTTTGGCGTGCAGCTCTTTGACTTTGGCGATAACGGCGGCGAATTTTTCACTTTCGGTTTTGTAAATCAGGTCATTCAGGTCTTTACGCATTACCGGCACGTTTGTCGGAATCGAGATGACGTCGAGGCTGTAAATCTGGGCGAATTCGGTAGCCTCGGTCTGTGCCGTACCGGTCATCCCCCCGATTTTTTTGTACATACGGAAATAGTTCTGGTAGGTGATGTCGGCGAGCGTCTGGGTCTCTTCCTTGATGACGACCCCCTCTTTGGCTTCGAGTGCCTGATGAAGCCCCTCGGAGTAACGACGCCCTTCACTCAGGCGTCCAGTAAATTCGTCGACGATGACGACCTGGTTGTCACGAACGACGTAATCGACGTCGCGTTCAAAGATGTAGTTGGCTTTGAGCGACTGGTCGAGGTAATGCGAGAGCCCTGAGTTTTCGATGCTGTAAAGGTTATCAACGCCGAAAAGCTCTTCAGCACGGGCGATCCCCTCTTCGGTGATGAGGACGAGGCGGTCTTTTTCATCCACCGTAAAATGCTCGTCGCGCACCAGCGCTTTGGCTACCGCGTCGGCACGGGTATAGTTCTCAAGCGCGCGGTTGGTAGGGCCGGAAATAATGAGCGGTGTACGTGCTTCGTCGATAAGAATCGAATCAACCTCGTCGACGATGACGAATTCGTGTCCCCTCTGTACCATGTGCTCGCGCGAATAGGTCATGTTGTCGCGGAGGTAATCGAACCCGAACTCGTTGTTTGTACCGTAAGTAATGTCGCACCCGTACTGGAACCGTTTGTCCGCGGGGTTGTATCCCCCCTCCAGTATGATCCCCGTCGTATACCCCAAGAAAGCGTAAAGAGCCGACATCTGCGTTCCGTCGCGCTCCGCGAGGTAATCGTTCACGGTCACGACGTGGACGCCGAGACCGTTCATCGCATTGAGGACAACCGGCAACGTTGCGACAAGCGTTTTTCCTTCCCCTGTTTTCATCTCGGCGATACGCCCCTCGTGCAGCACCATTCCCCCGATCAGCTGAACGTCGAAATGGCGCATTCCCAGCACCCGTTTTCCTGCTTCGCGCGTGATGGCGAACGAATCGACCAGAACGTCGTCGAGCGTTTTTTCGCCGTTGCGGACGGCCGTTTTAAGAGCATTGAACGCTTCTTGAAGCGCTTCATCGCTCATGGCGGCATAATGGCTTTCGAGGGCGTTGATCCGGGCTACTTTCCTGAGATATTTTTTGATTTCACGATCGTTTTTGGTACCGAAAATTTTTCCGAGAAACGTTTGAAGCATAACTGGCCTTATTGTGCGCAATATTTAAAAAGTCGCTGATTCTACCACAGGAAATCTATTTGTTTGGTTAATGGGCATTCGCTACAATACGCATATTTCAATTCACCAAGGATTTCGTCGTGCGCCGTTTTCTCATAGCCCTGAGCGCTTCGCTCTCCCTTTTTGCCGCCCCCAAAGACCTCTCTTCGTTCAACGCCAAATTCGTCCAGACGATCACCGACGACAACGGCAAAACGATCCGTTACAGCGGCGAGCTGTGGGCCGCAAAGCCTCAAAACGCCCTCTGGGTCTACCATAAACCGATTCGTAAAAGCGTTTACGTCAACGCCCAGAAAGTCACCGTCATCGAACCCGCCATCGAGCAGGTGACGCTGCGGACGCTTGACAACGAAATCGATTTTCTCGCCATCGTCCAAAAAGCCCAACCGCTCGGTGAGGGTCGCTATGCCGCAACACTCAAAGGGCAAAAGTATACCGTTACGTTCAAAAACGACGTTCTCGCTTCAATCAGCTATATCGACGGTTTCGACAACAACGTCGTGATTTTGTTCAACGATCAAAAGCAGAACAAACCGATCGAACCATCCCGCTTCAAACCGCTCGTTCCCGCCGATTACGATATACTCAAGGGTTAATGGTGATGACACGAAGCGCTTACCGCTTCGCGTCCCGTTTTCCCCGTCTCACACTGAAACGTCGTGTGGGCGATCCCGATCTCTTCGAGCGCATGCCCCAGATCGTGTACAATTTCGGATACTTCGCTCAGCTTCAAATCATCATGAAAATTGAGCCGTGCTTCGAGAAATACGCTCTCGTCGTCAAGCTGCCATAGATGAATATGGTGGATGCTCTCGATCGAGGGGAACCGCTCTACCGTCTCCATTACCGCATCGACCGAGACGTCTGAGGGGGCAAACTGCATCAGCATTCCCGTCGAAGCGCGGACGATGGAAAAGGAAGAACGGATCAGATACACCGAAATGAGCAGCGAGAGGATCGGATCGATCCAGTACCACCCGTAAAGATAGATCAGCGCTCCGCCCGCAAGAACGGCGAACGACGTCATCAAGTCGCCCATCAGGTGCAGGTACGCCGAACGGATATTGATATTTCGGTCCGCATCGCGGTGAAGCAGCCATGCCGAGAGGCCGTTGACGACGATACCCAAAGCGGCCAGCACCATCACCCACGTCGATGCGACCGGCTGCGGCTCGATCAGGCGGTTGAACGCTTCGACGATCAGGTATACCGAAACGGCGATCAGTACCGATGCGTTGAAAAGTGCGGCAAGAATCTCGGCCCGCTTGAACCCGAAGGTTTGACGCAGGTTCTGGGGACGATGCGAAAGACGGTGGGCATAATAACTGATGATGAGGCTCATCACGTCGCTGAAATTGTGCAACGCGTCGCTGAGGAGTGCCAGGGATCCCGAAAAAATCCCCCCGATAAACTGGGCAACGGTGATAACCAGATTCAGAACAACGCTAAAGAGCAGTTTGCCTCCGCTGATCTCCCCGTGATGATGGTGGTGGTGATGATGTTCCATGTATGAAAACAGACCTGCATTTTGAAATTGAGAAATTTTATCATAAAAACAAACCCGCGTTACCCGTTTTATACCTTCTAATGTGCCGATAAAATCTATCTTTTAGCTTCGGCACACCATAATAGCTGCCACCATACCACTCACAAAGTATAAAAATGAAGCAGATTCCCTTATGGCTGGCTCTCGCAACTGCCGCCCCTTTTGCCTGGTCGTCGGATTATTCCCTGTCGCTCAGTGTCGATACGACCCGTTTCGACTACGCTGAAACGTCCCGTACGGGAAGCCTTTTGGACACCGAAACCAGCGATTTCGGCGATATCGTGGGTATCAGCATGCGCTATGAACCGCGCATGAACGGCTTTTACCTGGGCATGAGCTACGCAGAGGGAGATACCGATTACATCGGCGGAACGACCGCTAATCCGACCTACGGCTCCCATCGCACCACCACCCACAACCGCCTTTTCCAATACGACGCCGGCTATCAGATGACCGCCCGCATCGACCGCGACAACACCGTCCCATTCCGGCTTGGGATAGGATACCGCGGATGGCTCCGGCAGATCGGAAGCACCGCCACGGTGTACGGTTACGACGAATTGTACGAGTGGGGATATTTCAACATCGGGGCCGGATGGCATACGGCTTTGTCGCCGACCGTATCGATGGGGATCGACGCCGACTACCGCAAAGCCTTCAAAGCCGAAATGTACGAAAACTGGCACGGTTACACGTACCGTCTCAAAAACGTCTACGGCTATAAAATCGGTATTCCGCTTGAATGGAACGTCGATAACCGGCTTGGGCTCTTTTTGCTCTACAATTACGAATATTGGAACATCGGCGCTTCGGACAACGTCGGAGGATACTACGAACCCGACAGCGAAACGAAAAACCAGAGCGTTTCGGCGGGGGTCAGATTCCGGTTTTAGAGCAATCCGATCAACGCCGCCAGCAACACCGGCGGGGTGACGATCAGTCCTACTTTCATGTATTCACCCCATCCGATCTTGACCCCTTTTTGTGCCAAAACATGGAGCCAAAGAAGTGTAGCGAGTGATCCGATCGGAGTCATTTTGGGGCCGAGGTTGCATCCTATAATGTTGGCATACGCCAACGCGCTGTTCCCCGCTTCACTGATCGCGATGTCCATGATCATGACGGTGGGCATGTTGTTCATCACCGAGCTGAGGAGCGCGGAGAGGAAGCCGGTGCCGATTACGGCATAGGCATCCCCCATCATTTGCAGCTGTACGATCCAGTCGGCAAGGTACGTCGTCAGCCCTCCGTTTTTGAGACCGTAGACAACGACGTAGAGGCCGATGCTGAACCACACCACCTGCCACGGTGCGGCCTTGATCGTCATGATCGGCTTGGTCGCTTTGAAATAGGTCGCGATGGCGAGGAACACGAGCGCGCCCCCGAGGGCGAACACCGAGACGGGGAGATGGTATGCGTCGCCGATGAAATAGCCGGCCATCAGCAGGGACAGAAACGGCCAGCTGAGTCGGAACATCATCTTGTTACGGATCGCGCTCTCGGGGGTGGCGAGGTTTTCGACGTCGATATGCGTCGGGATGTCCTTGCGGAAAAAGAGCCACAGCACGGCGATGGAGGCGAGGATGCTGAGAAGGTTGGGGAGGAACATCGCGCGGGCGTATTCCCAGAAGCCGATGTTGAAGTATCCCGCCGTTACGATGTTGGTGAGGTTGGAGATCACGAGCGGGTTGGAGGCGCTGTCGCCGATGAATCCCCCCGCCATCAGAAATGCGAACATCGCGACGGGGTTCATCTTGAGGTACTTCATCTTCGCCAGAATGATCGGGGTGAGGATCAGCGCCGCGCCGTCGTTGGCGAAAAAGGCCGATACGAGGGCGCCGAGGATCATCATATAGACAAACATCAAATGGCCGTTGCCACGGGAAAGACGTGCCATTTTCAACGCCGCCCATTCGAAAAAGCCGATCTCATCGAGTACCATCGAGAGCAGGATAATCCCAATAAATGCCAGCGTCGCGTCCCAGACGATTCCCGTCACCGTCCACACGTCGCCGAGGCTGACGACACCGAGGCTAACCGCCGCGACAGCGCCGACCGTCGCCGTCGTCCCGATCTGAAGCCCACGCGGCTGCCAGATGATAAAGATTAATGTGCCTAAAAACAGAGCGATCGCCAATGCCATTTTGGACTCCGATGGAAAAATTACGAAATTGTATCACAATATCAATATATCTTGATATATTATTTTTATTTCGTTACACTGTCACCAATCGGAGGTACTTATGGACGTATTTTTAGAAACCGTATCGGCACTGAACGACGAAACACGTGTCAAATTACTGGCATTTCTGGATACTCACGGGCCGCTGTGCGTCTGCGACCTGCAGGAGAGCTTTGGCATGATCCAGTCGCGCCTCTCTCGCCACCTCAAAATCCTCAAAGACGGGGGATTTTTACGGGTCGATCGGTGCGGTACGTGGGCCTATTACTCCATCCGAAGTCCCCTGGATCGCTTCCGCAGCGAAGCGCTGGCCGAAATCCGCTGTCTGGGGATCGATCTTCCCCCACTTGTCAAACTATCACAAACCGGAGAATGTACCCTATGAAAAACGTCCTTATCCTCTGCACCGGCAACAGCTGCCGCTCCATCATGGCCGAAGCGCTCATCAACGCCAAAATGGGAGATCGTTACCGTGCCTACAGTTCCGGCGTTCGCGCCAGCGGCCGAGTCAATCCCAACGCCCAAAAGCTCCTCACCGAAAAAGGGATCTGGCGAGACGAATACCATTCCAAAACCCTTGACACGATGATGGGTAAAGAATACGATCTAATCGTCACCGTTTGCGACCATGCCCACGAAACATGCCCGATGTTCCCCCGTCCCGTACCGAAAATCCACGTCGGTTTCGAAGACCCCGACGGAAAAGGCTACGAAGCGTTCGAAGAGACCTACCGAGAGATCGAATCGTCCCTTTTGCCCGCAATCGACGGGTTTTTCAACCCAATCGAAAAGGCCGTCTCCGCTACCGCTGAGGGAGTCAAAATCAACTTTACGGGAGGCATTGCCAAAAACACCGTCTTTACAATGGTCCAGAACTGCCAGAACGGCCAATGCGATTGTATGAGCGACGAAACGAAAGCGAAAATCGCCTCGATGGAAGTAGGCGGAGAAGACGGAAACGTCGAGTTGACACTCGGCGGGCAAATCACCAAAGAAGAAGTCGAAGCCGCGCTGGCAAAATCGAAAGTGCTCCCCGGATGCGGGTGCTGATCGGATGAGTCATCCGGTAAACGATCACGAACAGATCATTAAACCGAATCCGCTCAATAAAAACATCGTCGGCCTCGGGGCCAACAGCTTTTTTACCGATTTTTCGACCGAGATGATCCTGCCGTTGCTGCCCATCTTTCTGGAGCGGTTCCTGCACGCGACGAAAACGCAGATCGGCCTGATCGAAGGGCTGGCGGAGCTCTCCGTCGCCCTCCTTATCGCCCTATCGGGGTTCTACTCCGACCGCCTCGGGCGGCGCAAGGGGATCGTCGTCTTCGGATACGGCCTTTCCAATCTGATCAAACCCCTTGCTTTCTTCGCCCAGAGCGCGGGGATGGTCGCCATGATCCGGATCGGCGACCGTCTGGCCAAAGGGATCCGTGTCGCTCCCCGTGACGCGCTGATCAGCGCCTCGACCCCCAACGGCACGAGCGGTTTTGTGTTCGGTTTTCACAAAATGATGGACGGTGCGGGGGCGCTGGCGGGTTCTTTGGCCACTTTCGCCCTGCTCTGGGCGCTGGGAGAGAGCGAAGAGACGTTTCGCACGATCTTTGCCCTCAGCCTCATTCCGGGGCTTATCTCGATGGCGATTTTAGTGTTCGTCATCACCGATGCCCCCTTCACCCCCTCACCCGCCAAACAATTTCGTCCCGATGCCCTGCCCGCAGCGTTTTACACCCTTGTCTTTTTCCAGACCCTTTTTTCCCTCTTTGCGATGAACTATTCGTTCATGATCCTCAAGGCGGGCGACAACGGCGTCGCGCTGGCGATGATACCGCTTGCCTACGCCCTCTACAACCTCACCCAGGCGTTTTTCGCGATCCCCATCGGCCGTCTGGCCGACCGCTTCGGCAAAGCGACGCTTCTGGCCTTTGTCTATCTCGCATTCGGTCTGGGAGCGATCGCGATGGCTTGGGGAGGAGTGTGGGGAGCGTGGATCGGATTCGGCATATATGGTTTTTTTGCCGGAGGGTTCAACGCGCTGGCCAAGGCGATCATCTCCGACACGGCGCCGCAGGAGCTCAAAGCGACGGCATACGGCGTCTATTACACTTCGGTCGGACTGGCTACGCTCGCGTCGCTCGTGATGGCGGGATGGCTGTGGGATCGTTTCGGCAGCACGGTCCCCTTTTGGGTCGCGGGGATCTCCGCGGCAGTGCTTGCCGCGATTTTATACGCGTGTCGCAAACGTTTTATCCTCGCCGATCAGCGAAATAATGTCCCCTCATAGCGGTCATACACCCATTCGGCAACGGCCTGACGCTCTTTTTCGGAGAGTTTCCCCTTCAATGAGGGCATGATCCCGAATTTCTCGATCGCCATCGGATGGCACATGCTGTACTGTATATCAGGGTTTTCGATGTAGTCCTTGACGAACGCGATAATGACGCGGCGTTTAACGTCATTGTCCTCATCTGAAATGATCACGTTTTCTTTTAATCGATGCGATACTTCGACCATCGGAGGGGCTTTGAGGGTGTGAAGGGTGCGGATCACCTCTTGTTTTTCCATCATCTCGACGTGGCAGGAGGCACAATGTTTCTGATACACGGCGTATCCCTCCGCTCCCCACGCGTAGAGGGCCGAAACGGCGAGCAATGACGCTATTTTCATTCAGTTCCTTTTTTGAGAGGGATGATAGCGGCTTTGGAGAAAAGAGGAATTGACGAAAATCAATGCCCTCCCATCACCTTCTCGATTTCGGCGGGTTTGTCGTGGATGCCGAAGCGGTCAATGATCGTCTTGGTCGCTTCGTTCTGACCGACCACCTCGACCTCTTTGCCCATCTTGCGGAGCTTGATAACGGCCTTGTCGAGGGCATGAACGGCCGAAATGTCCCAGAAGTGGGCGCGCGTGACGTCGATGATGACGTGTCTGACATCTTCGCGGTAATCGAATGCGTCGGCGAAGCGGTCGGCCGAGTTGAAAAACACCTGCCCGACGAACTTGTAGACACGGGTGGAGCTCGTCTCTTCGAACGATTTTTCCCAGTAGAGGAAATGGCTGATCTTGTTCGCAAAAAAGAGCGACGCCAGCAGCACCCCGGTAAATACCCCCAGCGCGAGGTTGTGGGTCCAGACGACGACGATGACGGTCGAGAGCATCACGACGTTCGTGGAGAGCGGAAGCGTTTTCAGCCCTTTAATCGAGGCCCAGTTGAACGTCCCGATGGAGACCATGATCATCACCGCCACCAGCGCCGCCATCGGGATGATGGAGATCAAATCGGACATAAAGACGACCATGACGAGCAGCAGTACCCCGGCGACGAGGGTCGAGAGGCGGCCCCGGCCGCCCGATTTGATGTTGATGACCGACTGGCCGATCATCGCGCATCCCGCCATCCCGCCGACGCACCCGCTGGCGATGTTGGCGATCCCCTGCCCTTTGGCCTCGCGGTTTTTGTCGCTGTCGGTGTCGGTCATGTCATCGACGATCGTCGCCGTCATGAACGATTCGAGCAGCCCCACTGCCGCCAGCGCCGCAGAATAGGGAAAAATGATCGCGAGGGTCTCAAAGTTCAGCGGCACTTCGGGCCATAGAAAGATCGGCAGCGTATCGGGGAGCTGCCCCATGTCCCCGACGGTGCGCACGTCGATCCCCATATACACGACAACGGCGGTGAGGACGACGATCGTGACCAGCGGCGAGGGGATCAGCTGCCCCAGTTTTGGGACGTAGGGGAAGAGGTAGATGATCGCCAGCCCCACCACGGTGAGGGCATAGACGTGCCACGTGACGTTGGTCAGTTCAGGAAGCTGCGCCATGAAGATCAAAATCGCCAGCGCGTTCACAAAGCCTATCACGACGGTGCGGGAGACGAAGCTCATCAGCACTCCCAGCTTCAGGTACCCCGCAAGGATCTGCAACACCCCGGTGAGGATCGTCGCGGCCAGCAGATATTGCAGGCCGTGCTCCTTGACCAGCGTCATCATGAGCAGGGCCATCGCCCCTGTCGCCGCCGAGATCATCCCGGCGCGTCCGCCGACGAACGCGATCACCGTCGCGATACAAAACGAGGCGTAAAGCCCCACCTTCGGATCGACCCCGGCGATGATCGAAAAGGCGATCGATTCGGGGATGAGCGCCAGCGCGACGACGATACCGGCGAGGATATCGGCACGGATATTGCCGAACCACTCCTGCCTCGGGGATAGCAATAACATGAAAACTCCTTGATGGCATGCACGCGAAAACATCTCCCGATTTGGACAAGCCCGAACGAAAAGCAAGAAATTCGCAGTGGAGGAGAACGGGAAGAGTTTTGCGGAAAAATATCGCGAATTGTAATACACTGCCGGTTAAGCAGAGGTTAATTACCCGATGCACTCATGTAACCATCAGCCCCCAGGTGCTACAATTGCGCATCATGCAAACCATACCGATTGAAACTTTCCTGGATACGCTCCATACCTACGATCTCGTCATCGATGCCCGAAGCCCGCGCGAATACGAAGAGTCCCATATCCCCGGCGCCCGAAACTTCTATGCACTCAACGATGAAGAGCACCGTATCGTCGGGACCCTGTACAAACAGGTTTCCCCTTTCGAAGCACGGGTACAGGGGGCCTCGTACGTCTGCGTCAATGCGTCCAACCATATCAAAGCGCTTTACCCCGCCTTCACCCCGAATTCCAAGATCGCGATCTATTGCGCCCGCGGAGGGATGCGCTCTTCTTCTCTCTCGACCATTTTTTCGAGTATCGGCTACCGGATCGACCGTATCCATGGCGGTTACAAGCAATACCGCCGGTACGTCGTCGACTATCTCGACTCCCTACCCTCCATCCGTTTCATCACCCTCTCGGGACATACGGGATGCGGAAAAAGCGAACTGCTCGAACACCTCGACAATGTCCTTGATCTCGAAAAAATGGCCAACCATTACGGCTCCGTTTTCGGTGACGTCGGGGGCCTCCAGCCGAGCCAAAAAGAGTTTCAAAACCGCATCGTACACGGCTACCGCGCCCTCGATCCCCGCCGACGCGCTTTTGTCGAGTCCGAAAGCAAACGGATCGGACGGCTTACCCTCTCTGCCGCCATACACGATCAGATGATGCAGGGATTCCGCGTTGAAATCACCGCTCCGCTCGAACAGCGCGTGTCGCGGATTATACGGATGTATGACCGGATGGACGGGGCTTTTTTTAGCGAGCGGATGGAGCGGATCTCTCCGTACATCAGTCGCGAGGACAAAACAGCCGCACTGTGCGCCTTCGACAACGGTGATCTTGAGCATGTCGCCGAAATCCTTTTGGTGCAGTATTACGATAAAGTTTACAAAAGATCGCACACGCCCGATCTCACACTTCACAACGACGATCCGGCGCAGACCGCCGCAACTCTTGCGGAGCTGCAGCGCGAACTGGAGAAGCACCCATGATGAACACCGACGCCAAACTGACCAAATTCGTCCGCGCCTCGGGATGTGCCGCCAAACTCTCCCCCGGTTCACTGGGCGACGTCACCTGTCGTCTCGTGTCGTTTCACAAAGACCTTATTGTGGGTTTCGAAGGAAACGAAGATGCGGGGGTCTTCCGTATCGACGATACAAACGCGATAGTGCAGACGCTTGATTTCATCACCCCCGTCGTCGACGATCCCTTTATCTACGGGCAGATCGCGGCGGCAAACTCTCTCAGCGACGTTTTTGCGATGGGGGGCGATCCCAAAACGGCTCTCAACATCGTCGGATTCGACGGCAAGAACCACACGACCGAAATCCTGACCGAGATCCTGCGCGGCGGCCAGAGCAAGGTCGCCGAATGCGGCGCGGTCATCGTCGGAGGGCATACGATCGAAACCCCTGAAATGATCTACGGCCTCTCGTGCACGGGGTTCGTCCACCCGCAGAAGATCCTGCGCAACAATGCCGCCCGCGAAGGGGATATGATCGTCCTGACCAAGCCGCTGGGGGTGGGAATCCTCGTCACCGCGATCAAAGCCGATCTGTTGGACGCTCCGACGATGATGAAGGTGGCCGAATCGATGCGCACCCTCAACTACAAAGCGTCCCTGATCGCCCGCGAGTTCGACGCGCACGCCTGCACCGACGTGACGGGTTTCGGCTTCCTGGGCCACCTGTACGAGATGTGCACCCCCTCGACCTCGATCGAGGTCGAGGGTTCCTCCGTCCCCTTTTTCCCAGTGGCGCTTTCGATGGCCTCGATGGGAATCATCCCCGCCGGAAGCTATGCGAACCGGGAGTACCTGCACGGAAAAGTCCGCTTTACGCACGACATCGGCAGCGATCTGGAAATGGTCCTTTTCGATGCCCAGACCTCCGGGGGACTGCTGATCGCCGCTTCCCCTGAAAACGCCCGCAGGATTGAGGAACGGTGCCGTAACGAGGGGATGAGCGCCGCCATCGTGGCACAGGTCGTTGCCAAACGCGATGCCGATATTTTTGTAGGATAGCCCATGACCCGACGCACTTTCATCACACATACAGCAACCATCGGCGCTTTAGGGTTCCTTCCCGCGCACGCGGAAGAACCGGCCGTTCCCTCTGCGAAATACGCCCTCTACGACATCACCTGGCGATTCGATCTTTCGCACCACGCCGGCCAAACGTCCCTGTGGATTCCGCTTCCTTCCGATATCGAGGGGTTCCAGCACGTTGTCAAACTGGGCTGGAACAGCGATGCGTCCGAGTGTTTCGAAACCGACCGAAACCGTGACGGCGCAAGAACCCTCTATGCCCTCTGGGAGAAAAGCGCCGTCGCCAAAACCCTCAATCTCCGCTTCACCGTCGCGCTGCGCGACCGCCGCTGCGACTTTCGCCCCCGGCGAATCTGCTCCGAAGCCATAAAGGAGGCCCAAGCCTTCTTGGCCCCTTCGGCGCACCTCCCCACCGACGGTGCCGTCGCCCGCGTTGCCGCCGCCATCGTCGCGCGTGAAAAAGAGCCCCTCACAAAAGCCCGCCGCATCTACGACTGGATCGTGGCAAACAGCTACCGCGACGAAAGCGTCATGGGATGCGGCATCGGAAGCCCCAACGCGATGCTCGCCGCACTCGAAAAAGAGGGGCGGATGGGGGGCAAATGCCTGGACATGTCGGCGCTGTGCGTCGCGCTGATGCGCGCTTCGGGGGTCCCCGCCCGCGAGGTGACCGGAGTCCGCGTGGGCCCTTCGCGTTTTTCAAGCGCATTCGGCGCGGGGGAGGAAATCACGAAGGCCCAACACTGCAAGGTGGAGTTTTTCACCCCGCAGCACGGCTGGATCCCCTGCGACCCCGCCGACATCACCAAACTCGTCCTCAAAGAGGGGATAGAAAAAACCTCTCCCCGTGCGCGTGAACTCACGGATCTCTTTTTCGGTTTCTGGGAAAACAATTGGATGGCGTTCAACCACGCCCGGGATTTCGACCTCTATCCCGCCAACGCACAGGGGGTCCTCGATACGTTCGGCTACCCCTACGGCGAGGTTGAGGGGGAATACCTCGATCCGTTCGGTCCCGCCTCGTACCGCTACGCAATCCGCTCGACCAAAGGGACCCTGTGATTCTCGATTGCCGCGACATGGAGTGCCCCCGCCCGGTGCTGGCGACGAAAAAGGCACTCGATTCCCTCCCGGACGATGCGACGCTGATCGTGGAGGTCAATACCCTCTCGGGACGCGAAAACTGCAAGCGGTTCGCCCTCTCCCAACACTGCAGCTATAGCGAAGAGCAACTACCCGACGGTGCGACGCGCCTCGTCATCGTCAAAGGGAAAGGCTATGTTTCCGGCCCCGACGTCGATAACCCGGTAGAAGCGATGATCGTGCGGGAACGCCAAAATTCGGTCCTCGTGTTATCGGGCGCTTTCGCCGCCGCATTGCTCTCGGCCTCGTGCTGCCTCGTTCCGACCCTGTTCGTCCTCTTCGGCGTCTCCTTCGCGGGGGTTGTCAACGTCGCCGTACTCGAGCCGTACCGATGGATTTTCACCCTGTCGGCACTGGGGATGCTCTCGTTTGGCTTTTACCGTATGGTGATCCGCAAGCAGATCGAATGCGACTGCGAGCCCAGCGCCGCATCCAAAGTCCTGAAAGGGCTTTTTTGGGTGTTGTTCCTCCTCACTGTGGCCGTATTGTTCTATCCCTACTACGAAGGATGGATATGGCAAGAATAATCCTCGTACTCTCCCTCTGCGCCGTTTTCCTCCAGGCGCGCGAATGGACGCTGCGGATCGGGGGGATGCACTGCATCGCCTGCACCCTTGCGGTCAAAAAGGCACTGATGGAGGTCCCCGGAGTCCGAAACGCCAAAGTCACGTTCAAAAACGAAACCGCCCTTGTCGACACCGATGAGAGCGTCACTCTCAATGCAATGCAAACCGCCGTGGCCCGAACCGGGTACGCCATCACCTCCGCCGTTTCGAAATAGCGTTTCGGCGCAAAAAGTGCTACACTACCCCCATCGTTTTTCCCAAGGACCATTTTTTCATGTTGCGCTCTATCCACGACTCACTGGAGCCGAAACTCGTCACCCTCTTCAAGCGGCAGGGCTACAGCCGCTCCGATTTCGTTGCCGATGCGATCGCGGGACTCGCGGTTGCCATTGTCGCCCTCCCGCTGGCCATGGCGATCGCGATCGCTTCGAATCTTCCCCCCGAACGGGGTCTCTTTACCGCCATCGTCGCCGGTTTTTTGATCTCGGCACACGGCGGCAGCCGCTACCAGATCGGCGGGCCGACGGCCGCATTCATCGTCACCGTCGCCACCGTCGCGATGAAACACGGCTACGAGGGGCTGGTACTCGCAACCATCATGGCGGGGGGTATCCTTGCGCTGATGGCTTTTTTACGGGCCGGAGAACTGATCAAATTCATCCCCTATCCCGTCATCGTAGGATTTACTTCGGGGATCGCCCTTCTCATCGCTTTTTCGCAGATCCGCGATTTTTTCGGTCTGCACGTCGACACCGTACCACCCGATTTCATCGACAAACTCACCCTCTATCTTGCCCATCTGCACGAAACCAACCTCGCGGCGGTACTCCTTGCGACGGCATCGATCGGGGTGATTCTTCTTGCCAAGCGTTATACTCCCCGCATCCCCGGTCCCATCCTCGTCGTCATCCTCTCGGCCTCGGCCGTCTGGGCGCTGAACATCCCCGTCGAAACGATCGAAAGCCGGTTCGATTCGATCCCCTCGATGCTGCCAAGCCCCGTATGGCCCGACATCACCTTTGAAAAGCTCCGGTTGCTCCTCCCCGATGCGATCACGATCGCGACGCTTACGGCCATCGAATCGCTTCTCTCGGCCGTCGTCGCCGACGGAATGACCGGTACCCGTCACAAACCCAATGCCGAGCTCCTTGGACAGGGGGTGGCCAACGTCGCATCCGGGATCTTCGGCGGCCTCCCCGCCACGGGAGCAATCGCCCGTACCGCGACCAATATCAAAGCGGGGGCCAAAAGCCCGGTTGCGGGGATGATGCACGCGGTATGGCTTTTTGCGTTCATGCTGCTGCTCGCCCCGCTGATCGTGAAGGTTCCCCTTGCGGCCCTCGCCGCGATCCTCATGGTCGTCGCATGGAACATGTCCGAGATCAAACACGTCCGGGAGATCATGAAAGCCCCGAAAGCCGATCGGATCGTCCTGATCACCACCTTTGCGCTGACGGTACTCGTCGATCTGAATTTCGCGATCCAGGCTGGAATCGCCCTCGCATCGATTCTGTTCATCGATTCGATGATGAAATCGACCCAGATCAAAGCAGTCCGGAACGAGGAGGACGACCCCGATTCCACGGCCAACAAAACGATCCCCCCCGGCGTCGAAGTCTATGAAATCGACGGCCCTCTTTTCTTCGGCGTCGCCGAAAAACTGGTCGATACCCTGCTGCTGTTCGAAAAGCCGCCGAAAGTGTTCATCCTCCGGATGCGCCACGTCCCCCTTATCGATGCGGCGGGACTGCATGCGCTCGAAGTGGTTCAGGAGCGGCTCAGCCACCACGGCACCCGACTTATCCTCTCGGGGGTCAACCCGCAGGTAAGACGGTTCATCGCCCTCTCGGATTTGAACGTCAAAATCGGTTCTGAAAACATCGTCGACCATATCGACAAGGCCATCCTCAGAGCCTCCGTCTTTCTGATGCCCAAAGAGGGCTGATACCGATTCTTCTCGGGCACGCCGGCGCTGCGACGTAATCGCAGGGACTCCCTCAGGGCCCATCCGCGTGCAATGTGTTACAATCATGGAATGATTAAATGGATTTTTCTTCTCTTTCTCGGCACTTCGGCACTTTCGTACGAATTGCAAAAAGAGTATTTTTTTACCGATCACACAATCGTTTCCACCGACGTGTTCCCGCAAATCGGCAAACGTTTCGAGCTGGTGCGGATCCCTTCGGACAAACTGCTCTTCCGGCTCGATGCCAACGTCGTCGCCAAAACCTTCGAGCTCAACGGTGTCAAAATCGAAACGGGAAAAGTGCGCTTCGTCACGTTTGTAAAAAAAAGTCCCATTGACGTCACGTCGCTCAAAATCCAGCTCGCCCGCTTCCTCACCGAACGCTACCCCGCGATCGAAATCGAAGGGATCTCGGTCATTCCCCGGGGCTACGTGGAAGCTCTCCCCCCCGAAGCCAACGCCGTATTCGACGCTTCGTGCGCCCTGAACGGATCAGGGACGTTTTACGTGGTGGACGCCAACGGCCTGCGGCGCTATTTCGATTACAGCGTCGAAGCCACCCTCCCGGTGCTGCATACGACCCGCAAAGTCTCGCGCAAAGAGGTCCTAAACGGCATGAACACGGTCCAAAAAGCGATCCCTTTCGATTCGTTCCGTGATGTGCCGCTAAGTTCGATGCCCCAAAACGCCCAGCGTTTCCGCGCCTCGCTCAAACCCTACACTCCCCTGACGATACGCCATATCGAAAAAATGCCCCTGGTCCTCAAAAACGACAACATCGTCGTCGAAGTCCGAAACGGCACGGTCGTCCTCGAATTGATCGCAACAGCGACGCAAGAAGGGGGACTCTATGATATTATTACGATTCAAAAAAGGGACGGCAAACGCTCCCGGGCCAAAGTAATCGGAGAGAAACGGGTGGAACTGCAATGAAAATCGTGATCGGCATCAGCGGCGCCAGCGGCGCGGCACTGGGTCTCAAGACGCTGCGCGCCCTCCCCGACACGGTTCAAAAACACCTGATCGTCTCCGAACACGCGCAAATCGTCCTCGAAAAAGAGGAAAACCTCACCCTCCACCGAAACGACGAAATCTGGGCCTCCGTCGCCTCGGGTTCGTACGGAGCGGATGCGATGCTGATCACCCCCTGTAGCATGAATACCCTCGCCAAAATCGCCTGCGGCATCGCCGACAATCTGATCACCCGCGCCGCCGCGGTGATGATCAAGGAACGCCGTACGTTGATCCTCGCGCCCCGTGAGATCCCGTTTTCCCCCATAGCGCTGGAAAACATGCACAAGCTCTCCATGATGGGGGTCATCATCGCCCCTCCCGTTCTGGCCTATTACGGGGAACAAAACACGCTCGAAGAGATGGAAAACTTCATGATCGGCAAATGGTTCGACCTCCTCGGCATCGACAACAATCTTTACAAAAGGTGGGATGACCGTGCATAAAATCGCCCTTTACCCGGGGACTTTCGACCCGATCACCAACGGTCATTACGACATCATCGAGCGGGCGCTCCGGCTCTTTGACGAAGTGATCGTCGCCGTCGCCGAATCGCGGGACAAACGGCCGATGTTCTCCCTGGACGAACGGGTCGAGATGGCCCGCCTCTCCACGGCGCACCTGGGACGGGTACGGGTGGTGGGCTTCGACAACCTCACCGTCGAACTGGCCAACTCGCTGGGGGCAACCGTCCTCATCCGGGGACTGCGGGCGGTGAGCGATTTCGAGTTTGAACTCCAGCTTGGGTACCTGAACAAATCGCTCGACCCGAAAATCGAAACGGTCTACCTGATGCCCAAACTCCAGCACGCGTTCGTCAGCTCCTCCATCGTCCGCAATCTACTCAAATTCAACGGCAAGACCGATCATCTCCTCCCTCCCGCGGTACAGGATGTGATCCGCGGGATGAAGTCGTGCACACTACCGGGGCAGAACTGATGTACGTCGCGATTGAGGGGATCGACACCGCCGGAAAAAGCACCCAGATCGAACGGCTCCGTACACTCTACCCCGATGCGCTCATTACCAAAGAACCGGGCGGAACCGAAGCGGGAGCACGGATCCGTTCGATGGTTCTGGGGGGAGAGCTTAGCAGCAAAACGGCCGAAATGCTGTTGTTTCTCGCCGATCGGGCCGAACATACCGAAGAGATCATATTACCCAATATGAACCGTCTCATCATCAGCGACCGTTCCGCCGTATCGGGGATGGCGTACGCGGCGGTACAGCAGCTGTGTGACGAGTCCACCCTCGTGCTGCTCAACCGCCTCGCCACCGGAGGAACCCTCCCCGATCGCGTTTTCATCCTTCGACTCACCCCCGAAGAGCTCTCCCACCGCCTGGGCCAAAAAGAGCACGATGCGATCGAAGCACGCGGGATCGCCTATCTGCTGGAGATTCAAGAAGCACTCATCGCCTCGGCTTACGCGCTGGGAATCCAAACGCATGTAATCGATGCGACACAATCGATTGATACCATTACACAAGAGATATCCGATCTCATCAAAGGAGCCTTATGATCCAATCCCTTCGCGGCATGAACGACATCCTCAGCCCCGACTACGAGCGGTTCGAGTATTTCCTCGAAACCGCTTCGCGCATCGCCAAACGGTACGGTTTCCACTACATCGAAACCCCGCTGCTTGAAGAGACCGCCCTCTTCAAACGCTCCGTCGGCGAATCCAGCGACATCGTCGGCAAAGAGATGTACCAGTTTATCGACAAAGGGGAGAACGACGTCTGTCTGCGTCCCGAAGGAACCGCGGGGGTCGTGCGTGCCTTCATCCAGCACAAACTCGACAAAAAAGGCGGTATCCACCGTTTCTACTACCACGGTCCGATGTTCCGTTACGAACGCCCTCAAAAAGGACGCCTGAGAGAGTTCCACCAGTTCGGTGTCGAGAGTTTCGGGGTGGAGAGCGTCTACGAAGACGCCCTGATGATCATGATGATCGCCGATATTTTAAAAGCGCTCGGGATCGGCTACCGCCTCAAGCTTAACTCGCTGGGGGATCAGCACTGCATGCCCCCTTACCGCGAGAAACTGGTCGCGTTCATCGAGAGCTGCGGCGACGCTATCTGCGAAGACTGCGTCCGCCGCAAGTCGACGAACCCCATCCGCGTCCTCGACTGTAAAAACGAAAAGTGCCAGAGCCTCTACGTCAACGCTCCCAAACTGATCGACAACCTGTGTGAAGGGTGCGAAAGCGATTTTGCCACCCTCAAAACGATCCTCGACCAGCACACCATCGCGTATGAAATCGATACGAACCTCGTTCGCGGGCTGGATTACTATTCCAAAACGGCATTCGAATTCGTCAGCGACAACATCGGAAGCCAGAGCGCGATCGCCGGCGGCGGACGTTACGACCGTCTTGTCGAATTTCTCGACGGCAAACCGACCCCGGCGGTCGGATTCGCGATCGGGATCGAACGGCTTTTGGAACTGATCGTCATGCCAGAACCGAAACGTGAGGGATATTACCTGGGGGCCATGGACGCCGAATCGCTCCCGCTGGTTCTCAAAGTGGCCGAGGCGCTTCGTAAAACTCAAAAAGCGGTCGTAGAGTACGATCCCAAAAAGCTCCAGAACCACCTCAAAGGGGCCGACCGAATCAACGCCCGCTACTGCGCGGTCATCGGTGAAAACGAACGGAATACCGATACGGTGTGGGTCAAAGATCTCGAACAAAAATCGGAAACGCAGATTCCGATGAGCCAATTTATTTGAAAACAAATTCCAGCGGGGAGGAAACAGCGGTGAAAACGTACGGTATAGACATTTGGGGCGAAAACAACTTTATCATCGACCAGGGGAAAGTGAAGGTCAACTACAAAAGTTCCCCCTCGCTGCTCGAAATCACGCAGCAGGTGCGTAAAACCAACCTGCGCGGGCCGCTGATCCTCCGTTTCCCCCACCTGATCGGCAAACAGATCGACATGCTCTATTCCAACTTCCGCCGCGCGATCTTCGAAAACGACTACAACGGCAAATTCCACGCCGTTTTCCCCCTCAAAGTCAACCAGTTCCCCGAAGCGGTCGACGCGATCGTCGAGCATGGCGAAAAATACAGCTACGGCCTCGAAGCGGGTTCGAAAGCCGAGCTTGCCCTTGCGATGGCCAAAACCCCCATCGGTTCCCCCATCACCGTCAACGGTTTCAAAGACGAGGAGATGGTGACACTGGGCTTTATGGCCGCCCACATGGGACACGACATCACAATCACGATCGAGGGGCTCGGAGAGCTTGAATGGATCATCGACGTCGCGCAGCAGTGCAACCTGAAAGTTCCCAACGTCGGGATCCGCGTCCGTCTCCAAAGCGAGGGGAGCGGGATCTGGGCCAAATCCAGCGGCCTGAGCGCGAAATTCGGCCTCACCTCCACCGAGCTGATCGAAGCGATCGCGATGCTGCGGGAGAGCAACATGCTCGAGCACTTTACGATGATCCATTTCCACGTCGGCAGCCAGATGCAGGAGATCGCAACGCTCAAACGGGTGCTGCGCGAAGCGGGGAACATCTACGCCGAACTCAAAAAAATGGGGGCCGACAACCTCCGCGCCATCAACATCGGGGGCGGTCTGGCGGTCGAGTATTCGCAGCACCCCTCCACCCGTATGCGTAACTATACCCTCGAAGAGTTCTCCAACAGCGTCGTCTACCTGCTGCGTGAAATCATGAACGCCAAAGGGGTCGAACACCCCGACATCTTCACCGAATCGGGCCGATTCATCGTCGCGTCACACTCGGTGCTGATCGCACCGGTCCTCGAGCTTTTCAGCCACGACTACCAGACCAAATCGCTCAAACTCAAAGAGAAAAATCCGCCGCTGATCGAAGAGCTTCGTGAGCTCAACTCGCTCCTCTCGCCGCGCACCTGCATCGAATACATGCACGACGCGCTCGATCATATGGAGTCCCTGCTGACGTTGTTCAACCTCGGCCATATCGACCTCCAGGACCGCTCCAATGCCGAGATCCTGGTGCATCAGATCATCAAAAAATCGCTCTACCTCTCGCAGGACAACCCGTTGCCCGACATCGAACGGCTCCAGGTGAAACTGCAGGAGCGCTACCTGATCAACAGCTCCATTTTCCAGAGCATCCCCGACTACTGGGGATTGCAGCAGCAGTTCCCGATCATGCCGCTCGATCGGCTCGACGTTCCGGCCATCCGCGCCGCCAGCTTGTGGGACATCACCTGCGACAGCGACGGGGAAATCCGTTTCAAACCCGAAGCGCCCCTCTACCTCCACGACATCGATCTGGATGAAGAGGAGTATTTCCTCGCCTTTTTCAACGTCGGGGCGTATCAGGAGACGCTGGGGATGAACCATAACCTCTTCACCCACCCCAGCGAGTGTACGATTCTCATCAACGACACGGGGTATGAAATCGAAAATTTCACCGAGTCGGACAACGTTCTCAACATCCTCGAGGACATCGGTTATGACAAGTCCAAACTTCTCACCAACCTTAAAAATAAACTCGCCGTAAGCGAATTTAGCACAGAAGAAGAAAAAAGTGATACACTTCAAAAACTCGAAATGTATCTGTATCAAAACGGATACCTCCGAACCACGCGTTAAGGGATAGAATTTGGGACTGTTTTCCGAGATTGCCGAAGATTTTTCGAACGTTTACAAAAATGATCCCGCCATCAGCTCCCGAATCGAACTCTTCTTCAACTATCCCGGCGTCTGGGCCATCTTCTGGTACCGGATAGCCAACCGTCTCTATCGCCGCGGCTTTAAATCGTTCGCCCGTTTCCTGATGGGGATTAACCAGATTCTTACCAACATCGACATCCACCCCGGCGCGACCATCGGCCGCCGCGTTTTCATCGACCACGGGTTCGGCGTCGTCATCGGCCAGACGGCGATCGTCGAAGACGACGTCCTGATCTATCAGGGTGTGACGCTGGGCGGAGTGAGCCTCACCCCCGGCAAACGCCATCCGACGATCAAAAGCGGGGTCGTCATCGGCGCTGGGGCGAAAGTACTCGGTAACATCACCATCGGCGCGAACAGCAAGATCGGGGCCAATTCGGTCGTTGTGCGTGAAGTTCCCGAAAACAGTACGGCGATCGGCATTCCCGCCCATGTCATCCAGAAAGGACGGGACAAAGACCCTTTCAGCCACAACAAACTCCCCGACATCAACAAAGAGATGTTCGAATACCTCCTCAAACGGGTCGCCGTCCTCGAACACTACATGGTACAGGACAACAAAGAGATCCTTGAACAGGATCTCCAGCTCGAAAACATCTACGAATCGTTCATCAAGGCGATGAAGCATTAACAAACGGTGGTATAATTGTCCCATCTTTCGATTCGGACATAACTCGGTGCCACGATTTTTCCTTTTTCTTTTTCTGTCCGTTTCCGCCGTTCTCTACGGCGCTTCGCTCACCTCCGAACAGCTGCGGGGCGGTTTGGACGCGCATTCTTTCGATCAGACCCTCTCCGCGCTTGCAGGCGACGATTCGGACGACGACGAATACTGGTACTGGCTCGATCTCGCGCGGCTCCAGCAATCGGGAGGCGATTACAACGCTTCCGTCCGTTCGTTCGAAAAAGCGTACGCCATTCTCGACGAGTACGAAAACCGCGCAACCTACAGCGTCCGCAACATCAGTTCGTTCGTAGGTTCCTCGCTCCTCTCCAAGGGATCGGAAAGCTATTACGGCAAAGGGTACGAACGGACCCTCATGCATACCCTCAACGCGATCAATTACATCATGCTCGGCGATTTCCAGGGGGCGGCGGTCGAGATACGCCGGATGGAGAAGCGCCAGGAGTTCTGGCTCCTCGAATCGGATGAAAAAATCAAACAGGCGGCCAAGGACAAAGCAACCGCCGAAGCACGCAATACCAGCACCGATACAATCCCGCAGAATTATTCGATGGCATCACTCCTCAACAACCCTGACGTCCGCGCGCTGCTCAACAATTACCAGGACCCTTTTTCCTATACGCTCGGTTATGTGATCGCCGAGATGTCGGGGCTCTCTTACGCAACAGGCGATGAAGGAGGACTCTACCTCAAACGGGCCATCGCCCTCAATACTGAAGCCAAAAATGCCCTCGTCCCCTCCAAAAATCCTAAAAAAGGGGATACGATGAGCGTCACGGTGGTCGTCCTCTCAGGAGTGGCCCCGTCAATGAAAATCGAAAAAATCCGTTTTCCGATCTTTCACGCGGCCGAATACACCAGTATCGACCTCCCCTCTTACGCCCCGCCCCGAAACGATCTCGCCCGCCTCTCCATCAGCACCGCCGGTGGACGGACGTTCACCCCGCCCCGTCTCCTCAAAAGCGACATGATGGCCTATAAAACCCTCAGCGACGAGTTCCCCGGCGAACTGGCCAAAGCCGCCGTCCGCGCGACGACCCGCGGAATCGCGGCAAAACAGGCGAACGACCATTTCGGGGACCTGGGAGGATTACTCGCGTCGCTGCTTTTCGACGTCGGAAGTTCCATCGCCGATTCGGGGTTCCGGAACTGGGAAACCCTCCCCAATTCGGGTTACCTGCTCTCTTTTGAAGCGAAAAAAGGGGAAACACTCAGTATCATGTTAAATGACCGTCAGGAATCGATTGCCCTTCCCAAAAACGGGAAAGGGGTTTTCGTTCTTGTCTCCTATCTCACACCAGACAATGTAAGGATCGATTATGCCGATTACTAAAACCGTTTTACGCCTCTGTGCGGCGGCCGCCGCGCTGGCTCTGATCGCCGGATGCGCTTCCAAAGTCGATATTATCGGGGAAGAGCGTGTCGAGATCAACAAACACAAAAGTTTTCAGGAAGGTGCCTTCCTCAAAGTGATGGCCGAACTCGAAAACGACGACAACGACGAAACCGAGGGATTCGTCTACCAGATCGAATGGTACGACAAAAACGGGATACTCAAAGACTCAACCCCCTGGAAACCGATCACGATTCACAAAAACCAGAAAGTCCAGATCGTCGAAATGACGAACGTACCGGATGTGGTCGACTATAAAATCATCGTTTCCGTACCGGAAAAATAAGGAGTAATCATGAACAAACTGTCGCTTTTTGCAATACTCGCCGCCGCAACAATCCTCGGAACCGGGTGCAGCAGTACCAAAGGGGGAGCGGGAATGGTCGGTTACGACTCGAACGTCAAATACGGTGACGCCAAAGCGGTTGAAACGCTGACCGACGCCTTCGGATCGACCGACCTGCAAAGCAGTGCAGAGACCCTTACCCAGTCGCTGCTGCAGTCGCGTTACATCGCCGGAGCCGCACAACCGCCGAAAGTGCGTCTGCGTACCGTCAACAACCTCACCTACGAGCACATCGACACCAAAGCGATCACCGACAAGATCCGGATCAAACTGCTCAAATCAGGCCAGGTCCGTTTCCTTGCCGACAAAGCCAACCTTGGCGAAGTGTACGACGAACGTAATCTCACCACCACGATCACCGACAACAAGGCGATCAAACTCATGACCGATGCCGACTACATCATCACCGGTAACGTCAGGGCGATCAAAAAAGCCAGTGACGACGTCAAAGACGTTTACTACAATATTTCTCTGGAGTTGGTCAATCCGCAGACGGGAGAGATCGTCTGGGCCGATGAAAAAGAGATCCGCAAAGTGACCTCCAAATCCACCGTCGGGTGGTAAAGGCTCAGTGTCCTTCGTGGGCGCTGATGATTTCGGTCACATCCAGACCGAAGCCGCTCAGGCCTGAAAAATCCGAAATCTTCGACTCCGCAATCAGCCGCATGTGCTTGACCCCCAGCGATTTTAGAATCTGTGCTCCGATCCCGTATTCTTTCATGTTTACCTGCTGATGCGGCGGTTTGTTGATGAAAAGCAACACCCCGCTGTTGTGTTTGAGGTAGTTGATCGCGTCGATAAGCTGCGTGTATTTCCCCTGGTTGAGCAGCAGATCGATGTCGGGAACGACATTATGGACTTTGACGTTGGCCGTCTCTCCCGCGCGATAAAAGACGATTGCGGTGTGACGGTTATCTTCGTGGTCGGCGAATTCGTATTTTTTGACCTGGACGCCGAAAAATTCGATCTCCTCCTCACTCACCGCCTTGACCAGCATTTCGTTCGCGAGACGGTATTCGACGATGTCGGAAATGTAGACGATTTTCAGATCGTGTTTGGCGGCGAAAACGTCCAGGTCGTCGCGGCGCGCCATCGTCCCGTCCTCTTTCATGATCTCGCAGATAACCGCCGATTCGGCCAATCCCGCCAGACGGCACAGGTCGACGGAACCTTCGGTATGGCCGATCCGCACCAGCGTCCCCCCTTCTTTGGCCACCAGAGGGAAAATGTGTCCCGGCATTACCAGTTCCGAAGGATGCGAGAGGGGGTTGGCAAGGATTTTGATCGTCATATCCCGCTCAGCCGTCGAAATCCCCGTCGTTGCCGCGGCCGCGTCGACGGAAATCGTAAACGCGGTCTCGTGCATCGAGGTATTCGATTTGACCATCGGTTCGAGATTGAGCCGTTTGGCGATCGAGGGATTGACCGCGACGCAGATGAGCCCTTTGGCGTGCGTCGCCATAAAATTGACGTGGTCGGGCGTTGAAAAAACGGAAGCGTAAACGAGATCTCCCTCGTTTTCGCGGTCTTCGTCGTCGACCATAATGACCATTTTCCCTTTTTTAAACTCTTCGATGGCGTCCAATACGCGTTGCACTGCTGACATAAAGACTCTTTAGTTATAAATATAGTTGGGGAATTATAAGCAAAAAGGATTAAAAATCTATCACATCCTGCCGATTCGTCTTTTTTTTCTCCGCATGCGGCGAAAGGCTTGACAAAAGAGAAAAAAATGTCTATAATTTCGGCCTCCAAGCGAGATATTGGGGTATCGCCAAGCGGTAAGGCAACTGGTTTTGGTCCAGTCATCCGGGGGTTCGAATCCCTCTACCCCATCCACCATTGTCACACATTAATTCGGGATCGCGGAGTAGAGCAGCCCGGTAGCTCGTCGGGCTCATAACCCGAAGGTCGTCAGTTCAAATCTGGCCTCCGCAACCAATCTTCAACATTTTTCCTTCACCATAACAATCAGAAAAACAACCTAGACACCCTTTCCTTTTCCATAACCGTATAACGAATCGACACATTCCCCCTACGAACCGATACGACTTTTCCTTATCATTTGATGCATAAAATCGAGACTCAGGGGATTCGAATGGATCGAAAAAACGCGGTATTGCTGCTCAATATGGGGGGTCCCAACAATCTGGGAGAAGTCAAAACCTTTTTGAGCAACATGTTCAACGATCCCCGTATCATCGCCGCTCCCGCTCCGGTGCGAAGGTTCATCGCCTGGTTTATCACCGCCCGCCGCCACAGGGATGCAAGCGACAACTACGCCCGGTTGGGGGGAAAATCTCCTATCGTGGAACATACCCGCCGCGTCGTTCACGCTCTCTCGGAGCGCGTGGACGCGGACGTCTTCTACGTGATGCGTTACACCTCTCCGTTCACCGCGGACGTACTCCGCGAAGCGGCAGGTTACGAACGTATTTGTGCGATCCCTCTCTACCCCCATTTTTCATCCACCACAACCCTCTCATCATTCGATGCCCTCTACGCTGAAGCGTCCAGACTGGGAATCACCGACAAGATCCGCACGGTCGAACACTATTATTCCCATCCGGCGTACATCGGCTCCGTTGTCGAACGGATCAAAGAAGCGCTCGGAAGCGACGATCCGTCCGGCTTTGAACTCGTTTTCTCGGCCCACGGTCTGCCGCAAAAGATCATCGATCGCGGAGACCCCTACCAGCGTCACATACGCTACAGCGTCTATCACGTCCGTCGTGCGCTGAACGAGCTCGGCATCTTCTTTGCCAAAACCCACCTCGCCTATCAGTCCCGACTGGGTCCGATGGAATGGATACGTCCCTATCTGGAAGACAAACTAGCGACGCTGGAGAAAAAAAAGGCAATCATCGTCCCAATCGCCTTTACGATCGACAACTCCGAAACCGAATTCGAACTCGACGTCGAATACCGTGAAAAAGCGGAACATCTGGGCTTCGAAGACTACCGCGTCGCCCGCGCGCCCAACGATCATCCCCGTTTCATCGACGCTCTTGAAGCGCTCTACCGGGAAACGGCGTCATGATGCATGATTATGCGGTCGTAGGGGGCGGTATCGGCGGGTGTTCGGCCGCCGCCTTGCTTCACCATCAGGGGAAAAACGTGGTCCTGATCGAAAAAGAGCCCGTCCTCGGAGGCTGCGCTTCGACCTTTTCGTACGGCGACAGCCGCTACAACGCGGGTGCCACCACCGTATCGGGATACCACGAAGGGGGTATCCTGCGCCGGTTATGCGAGACGCTGGGAGTTACCCCGAACCTCATCACCAGCGATCCGGCCATTACGATCGTCCAAAACGGCCGCACATGCATCCGTTACCGCGATCTTGAGCGTTTTTTGGAGGAAATCGAAGCGTTTTACCCCCACCCGCGTCACCGTGAATTCTGGACCCTCGTTCAAACGATCGGGCGTGATTTCTACGCGATGGAGGGGCACTATTACTCCAACCGCTCTTTTTTGGCCAAGTTGCACTCGATCCTAAGCTTCACCCCTCTCATCCACCGGTTCTGGCCCTACCTTCATACCAATGCCCGAGCCTTCATCGAGCGCTTTTACGGCGGCCTCTCGGACGAGTATCTGGATTTCCTCGAAGCCCAGATACTGATCGTCACCCAGGCCAAAAGCGATCAGGTGAGCTTCTTTACGGCCGCTTTGGCACTGGGATATACGTTTTGCGAAACCCATTACCCCCTCGGAGGGATGAGCGCCGTATGCGAAACCATCACTTCCAAAATGCATGACGTTCGATTGGGATGCGAAGCCCTTTCGATCGCTCGGCGTGAGGGTTTTTACACGATCGCTACGTCCCAGGGGGCCATTCATGCGCGCAACCTGGTCATGGCGACGTCGCATTTTGACAGCGCGCATCTCTTCAGTGACGATGCTATCCTCACCTACTACCGTAAATACGAACGGCTCAACAATCGCCAAAGCGCCTTTGTCCTCTACATGAGTGTCCGATCCGATTTGCCGTTCGCGCATCATTACCAGCTGATCGCCGAGGAGGTTTTCAAACATACCCTCTCCAAATCGCTTTTCGTATCGTTCAGCAATCCTTCCGATACCGCTATGGCACCGCAGGGACACTACCGCATCACCGCATCGGTCCATACCGATCTGCGCGAATGGGTCGGCCTACCTCCCGCTGAATACCGCGCACGGAAAAAAGAGCTTCACGATTTGCTTCGTAATTGGATTTGTGATAGACTCGCTATCGACCGGGAATGCGTCACCGAAAGTTTTGCGGCGACGCCGAAAACCTTCGGACGCTACATTCACCGAACCCAACTGGGAGGAAACACCTTGAGCCTGTCGAACCTGCTGCCCAGCCTTCCCGCCAACGACACTCCCATCCGGGGGTTTTACCAGGTCGGAGACACGTCATACGCCGCACAGGGATGGCCGGGCGTCGTCATGGGCGCCATGAATCTCACAAGGCTGATCGATGCGTAACATCGAACTCGAAATCACCCGTAACGACTGGCTCAGCGTTTTGCTCATCGGCGTGTCGTTTTCAACCCTCTTGTCGGTATTCGGGTACTATCTTTTGGGTCTTTCGGCATTGGACGGAGCCATCTTCGGCGTGCTGCTGGGTTTTTTCATCACCACCTTTTCGATGATTTTCATCTCTTCGATGAACCGTTATATCCTCCCTTTTCTCAGCCGTGAATGGTGGAACGGGATCGCCGCTTTTTTCTCCTTTCTCTCAGGGTTCCTGGGAACGCTCAGCACCTATTACGCCCTGCAGCACAACGCACTGGCCACGGTCGCCCTTTTCTCCGTCCATCCGTACGAAATGGCGTCGATTATCGGAGTGCTGACGTATCTCATGGGAGCGCTGATGTACCGTTTCGTGAAAACCCGCAACGAAAAGGAGCAGATCGACCGTCTTTTCGTCAACAGCCGTGTCCGCTCCCTCGAAACCCAGCTCAATCCCCATTTTCTCTACAATGCCCTCAATTCGCTGGCCGAACTGATACACCAGGATCCCGACAAAGCCGAAGCTACGGTTCTGAAAATTTCCACCTTCCTCCGCAACACGATGACCGAAACCCCTCTGATATCGCTCGAGCAGGAACTCAAAAACGTCCGTGACTACATCGATCTCGAAAACCTCCGCTTTTCGGGGCTGATCGACCTTCAGATCCGAAGCGACGAATCGCTTAAACGGTGGGCCGTCCCGAAATTTTCCATTCAGCTGTTGTGCGAAAACGCCATCAAACACGGCATGCGCGGCAGCCGTTCCCCTTTTTCGCTCAGTATCGACTGCTCCGCCGACGAATTTCTCCGGATCCGCGTCGCCAACAGCGGCAAGCCCATCACTTCCCCCGAATACGGCATCGGTCTTTCGAATCTGCGCGAACGGCTGGCCTACCTGTGCCACGGTGAACTGAAAATCGTCAGCTTCGACCCGCCGGTTTATCTCATCACTCTCAAGGAACCTCATGAAATTTCTGATCGTTGACGACGAACCCCTGGCGATTGCCCGCCTCACCCGGCTGCTCGGGTCACTCGGATATACGTCGATCGCCTCAGCGTCCAACGGTGCCGAAGCGCTGGGACTGGTGGCGTCACGCGAATTCGACATTGCGTTTCTGGACGTTTCCATGACCGGAATGGACGGGATCGAGCTGGGGCACATCCTGCGCGAACGGCACGAGGGCCTGGCCATCATCTACCAGACCGCCCATGAAACCTTTGCGCTGCAGGCCTTCGGCGTCGGTGCGGTGGACTACCTTCTAAAGCCCTACAGCGCCGAGCAGATCGAACGAGCAATCGAGCGCGTCACGGCCAAGGCCAAACCAAAAGAGCTCCGCCTGATTGCCAAGGCGGGAGACAATCATTACCTCCTCACCCCCGGAGAGATCTATTATGTGAAGGCCGACCTTTCCGAAGTCATGTTTCGCACCGACAAAGGTTTTTCGTATTATCCGAAAAAGATCTCCGAACTTGAAACGCTCCTCGAACCCTACGGCTTTTTACGCATCCACCGCTCCTACCTTATCAACCTCCGCCGCGTCGACGAGATGGAAACGATCGATCAGAGCCGCATCCGCTTTACGTTCGAGGGGATCGACGAGAACGTCGAAAGTTCCAAGGAAGGGGCCAAACAGTTCCGAAACCGCTTCAAAGGAGAAGAAGAATGATTCTCGCCGTATCCGCCTGTTTGCTCGGTGAACGCATCCGTTTTGACGGAGGCCACAAGCACGACCGCTTTTTGACCGACGAACTGGGGAAATTCGCCCGTTTCGTCCCTTTTTGCCCCGAACACCTAGCATTCGGCACCCCGCGCCCTTCGGTGAGACTTGTGCGCGAAGGCTCCAAAATCCGCATCGAGAGCAACAAAGACCACAGCGATCTCACCGACGCGCTCACCGCTGAGTGTTCCAATGAACTGGGCCGGATCGCCGCCGAAAACCTCTGCGGCATCGTCTTTAAATCCAAATCCCCCAGCTGCGGCCTCAAAAGCGCCAAACTCTATCTCGACAACGGTTTTTGCGAAGGGAAAGAGGACGGAGTATTCGCCTCCATGTGCCGCGAGCGCTTTGCTCTGCTGCCGATGGAAGAGGAAGGGCGGCTTCAGGACATGTGGCTTCGGGAAAATTTCGTGATGCAGCTCTTTGCCTACCACCGCTTCGAGACGTTCAAAAACGCTTCGCCCTCCATGAAAGAGCTCGTCATGTTTCATACCGCGCACAAGTTCATGCTACAGTCGAAAAACGAGATGCTCTACCGCCAGATGGGCAACGTCGTCGCCAACCGCGATAACGTGCCGTTCGAATCCCTCCTCGAACGTTACGAACATCTCTTCAAAACCGCCATTTCCCACAAAAGCTCCATCAAACGGACCCGCAACGTCCTCGAACACATGGCCGGTTTTTTCAAACACGACCTCACCCGTGCCGAAAAAGAGATTCTCCACGGCCAGATCCGTGACTATGCCGACAAAATCATCCCGCTGATCGTTCCCCTCTCGACGATCGGCCTCTATGCCCGCAAATACGACACACACTATCTGCTCGAACAGGTATTCCTCGATCCCTACCCCAAAACGCTGGCGCTGCGATCGCACCTCGATGCGGGAAAATAGATGCGCCGCATCCTCTGGTTCCGCCGTGACCTGCGTGTCGCGGACAATCCCCTTCTCGCCCAGGGCGAAGAAGTGCTGCCGATTTTCATTTTCGATCCCGATATCCTCTCGCCGCTTCGGCGAGACGACCGCCGCGTCACCTATATTTTCGACGCCGTCGTACGCCTCAAATCCGAGCTTAAAACGCTCGGGCTGGATCTGATCCTTTTTTACGGCCGACCCGGCGACGTCTTTGATCTCCTCTTGCAACGGAGCGCATTCGACGAAGTGTGCGCTTCGGGAGATTACGGTATGTACGAACGCGACCGTGACCGCGACGTTTCCCACCGCTTGCCCTTCCGTTTTCTGGAAGACACCTACATTTTTTCTCCCGACGAAGTGCTCAAAGACGACGGCACCCCCTATCTCATTTTTACCCCCTACTACAACCGGGCCAAGCGTCTTTTTCGTCCCGAGCATATGCAGGAATACCGCCCTGTTATGCAGACACTCATTCCCTGGGAAGGAGACGCGATCCATGCCCTCTCGCATGAGGGAATCGACGCACGTCCGATCGATCTTGCGTCGCTGGGATTCAAGCGCGCTTCGCTCACCGCAGCCCAACGCCGCACCCCGATCCAGAAACTCGACCTCTTTGAGGCCAAACTCCCCGGCTACGCCCTCCGTCGCGACTTCCCCTCTTTAGACGGCATTTCGCATCTCAGCGTCGATCTGCGCTTCGGAACCGTTTCGGTACGGGCGGTACTTCGATGGCTGGCCGGGCAAAAAAAACGCGGGGTAGACACCGAGCCGTTCTTCCGCCAGCTCATTTTCCGGGAATTTTACGCTTCGCTGCTCTACCGTTTCCCCTATCTTCGGGAACGCAATTTTCGCTACCGTTTCAGCGGCATCGACGATGAAGTGCGGTTTGAAGCGTTCCGCAACGCCCGTACGGGAGTGCCGATCGTCGACGCGGGAATCCGTCAACTGCTCGAGAGCGGAGAGATGCACAACCGCATCCGGATGATCTGTGCGAGTTTCTTGACGAAGAACCTCCTTCTCCCCTGGCAATGGGGAGAGCGTTTTTTCGCCGACCGACTGCTCGATTACGATGCTGCCAGCAATATCCTTTCCTGGCAGTGGAGTGCGGGCACCGGCATCGATCCTCAGCCTTATTTCCGCATCTTCAACCCCTACACCCAAACGGCGCGCTTCGATCCCGAAGGAGTTTATATTAAACAATATCTTCCCGAATTGCGCGATCTCCCGGCCAAACTCTTCGCCGACGAACGTTCTTTGCTGCAGTCGGACATCCCCGGCTATCCCCGGCCCGTCGTCTCGCACAAAGAGAGTTCCGCGAAGGCTCTCGAACACTTCCGTAAAGCCCTCTAACCAAACGCCATTTTTCCTCTACGAACCCGTGTGGGAATATTCTAAAATTCCCCCAAAACGGAAGGAAAAGCGTATGAAAGTCGTTCTCACCATCGCCGGTTCGGACAGCAGCGGCGGCGCGGGGATCCAGGCCGATCTCAAAACTTTTGAGGCGTTCGGAGTGTTCGGTGCATCGGCCATCACCGTGCTTACCGCCCAAAATACCCTCGGAGTCCAAAAAATCCATCCCCTTCCGGCTTCCTTCGTCGCCGAGCAGATCCGAAGCGTTACGGCCGATTTCGACGTTGCGGCGGTTAAAATCGGGATGCTCCATTCAACGCCGATCATCGAAACAGTCGCAGCGTTCGTCGAAACCCTTGATATCCCCGTCGTCCTCGATCCCGTCTGCGTCTCCAAAGCGGGTTCTAACCTCCTCGAAGACGATGCCCTCTCTTCGTTGCGCGAACTCAGTCGTATGGCGACCCTGACCACCCCGAATCTCCATGAGGCCTACCGTCTTTTCGGATACCTCAGCGGCGAGAGCGATTCGCTCGATGCCCTCATTGCCCATCCATCCCCGGTTCTTATCAAAAACCATGTCGTCGGCAACCTCAGTGCCGACCTCCTCTACTTTGGGCGCTCGAAACGGATTTTTACCGACGACCTGATCCCCTCGACCGACCTGCACGGCACCGGATGTTCGTACGCTTCGGCCATTGCCGCGTCGCTCGCTCTTGGGAATTCGCTCGAAGAATCGATCGTGCGCGCCAAACGCTTCATCACCGAAGCGATCCGCCGTGCTCCGCACATCGGGCACGGTCCGGGGCCCATCAACCACAAAGCGGGAGCACCGCATGCGTCTTAAAGGTCTCTATGCGATCACCGATGAAATCCTCACCCCCGATGCCACCCTCCCAGCCCAGGCAGAACAGGCACTGGCGGCAGGAGTCAAGATCCTTCAATACCGTAACAAAACCGCTTCTGATGCCGATTGCGAAGCGGTATGCATCAGACTTCAGAATCTTTGCCGGAGATACGGGGCAATTTTCATTATCGACGACCGACCCGAGTTAGCCCGGCGTATCGGTGCGGACGGCCTTCACATCGGCAAAGACGACATAACGCCTCATGAAGCCAGATCCATTTTTCCCGAAGGTATCATCGGGGTGTCGTGCTACGGGAGTATACGACGTGCCCTCGCCGCTCAAGAGGCCCTTGCCGATTACGTCGCCTTCGGATCGTTTTTTCTCTCCCCGACCAAGCCCCGTTCCGGGATCGTCCCGATCGATACTCTGAGCAAAGCCCGTAAAAGCCTGGGGATTCCGATCTGCGCGATCGGAGGTATAAACGATTCGAATATCGGCCGCATCGCCGCTTACTCCCCCGATATGATCAGTTGCGTCAGCGCAATCTGGAAAGGGCACATAGCCCGCAATGTCACCCATCTCATCCAAGGAATGACCCCATGAAACTCCGTCTTGCCATCGAATGGTTCCTCAACCCCGACCACCTCCCTTTCATCGTCGCCATGCGCAGAGGCTTTTTCGAGCGCCGCGGGATCGAATTTGTCCTCATCGAACCGACCGAGCACTACGACGGGCTTAGCGAACTGCTCGAAGGCAACATCGAACTTGCCACCAATGAGCCGCTTCATCTGATCGAGCAGTTCGACCACCGGTTTCTCTCTCTGGGACGCTTTTTCGAAACAGAAGGGGGCGTTTTGCTCAAAGCCTCGTCGTATGAAAAATTGCTTCAGGGGGAGACGATCACCGTCACGACTCCCGTCTCCAACCCTACCACCGACGCAATCGGCTATGAGATCATTCGCCGTTTTTATCTCAAAGCCGGGGTAAACGTTTACCGCGAACAGGTCGTCTTCGTCCCCAACGGTTTCGAACACATCCGTTATTTACAAGAAGGTGCCGACGCCGCATGGCTCTATTTTTACAATTTCGAAGGGATCGAAGCGGCTCATGCGGGACTGGATGTCCTCTATCTTGACGCGCGTAACGCGGGGTTCGCCAACTTCAGCGCACTGGATATATTCGTCAACCGCTCTTTTTATCAGCAGCACAAAGCCGAATGTTCCGCTTTTTTGCAGGCGGTGCGGGAATCGATCGCCTTTATCCGGACCTTTCCCGAAGAGGCGATGGAAGACTACTATGCCTATACCCAAACCGCCCCTTCCGCACTCAGCGACGATATTCTCCGATCGACGATCGGGTGTTTCGACGAGTATTTCGTCTCCGATCACCTCCGCTCCCTCCCGATTCTTGAATTTTTTACGGAAATCGGGATTACCGACCTCAAACCCGAACATTTCAAAACCGCGTTTCTGCACTGAGAGGAGCTTGCCATGCGCACACTGTTTTATCCGATTACCCTCTCGTGGGTCTTGTTGCTGGGCGGCTGCACGGCTGCATCGAACTCTCCCCTTCCCACCGTTGCGGCAGTCGATCTGGAACGCTACAGCGGCGAATGGATTGAAATCGCCCGGTACGAAAACCGTTTCGAGCGGGGATGCGCATCGGCAAGTGCCGAATACCGTCTCAACGGCGAATACGTTTCCATCACCAACAGATGCTACGATACTTCGGGAAAACAGACGGCCGAAGCTCTCGGTCGGGCCTACCCGGTTGCTGAAAGTTCCAATTCCAAACTCGAAGTCACGTTTTTCCGTCCGTTTTACGGCGACTACTGGGTCCTTATGCTGGCCCCGGATTACCGTTACAGCGTCGTCGGCGATCCGAAGCGCAAATACCTGTGGATTCTCGCCCGCACTCCTTCATTGTCCGAAAATGATAAAAGTGCCATTCTGGAACGTCTTCCGGCGCTGGGGTACGATCCGGCAAAACTGTATTGGTCACGTCCCATTCGGTAACGTTTCGCTTAAATCAATGCCCTGAAAGGAGTCCTAGCGCAGGCATCTATAGAAAACTTTAAACTTCTTCCCCTACAATACCCCCGCAACAACAGAAAAGAGAGAACAGACGATGGCGCTCAAACGGATCACGAATCTTTTATCATGGGTCGTAGTGATGGGGGTCATCGGGTATTTCGCCTACATGCGGGGATGGATACTCGCCGATTTCGAATCGGTATCCCCCGCAGAGGCCCAGGCGCTTTTACAAAAAGAGGGCGGAACCGTCCTTCTCGACGTCCGGACTCCCCAAGAGTTTGCTCAGGAGCGGATTGCGGGGGCTTCTTCGCTTCCTCTGGGCTCCCTCGAAGCCAATCTTCCCAAACTCGAACCGTTCAAAAACAAAACGATTGTCGTTTACTGCCAAAGCGGCATGCGCAGCGTCGCAGCGGCCCGCATCCTCCAGCGCAACGGGTTCAAACCGGTCAACCTTGAAGGGGGAATCGGGGCATGGGAAGGCGAAGGGCTGAAACTCGAGCACTGATTTGTTCGGTCTCGATTAAAGTTTTTTCGGCATCTGCCGATTTTAAAATATACCATTTAGAAAGGCTTCACAATGGATGCAGTATCTGGCAATACAATGAGCGGAACTGAACTGTTCGCCCTGAAAAAATCTATGGAAATCGAAGGCAACGGTGTAGCAACATTGTTGCAAAGTGCCGAAAAGTCGGCTGAACAGGCTCAAATGGCCGGACAAAATGTCAGCGGCGCAGGCGTAACCGGCGTCGGACAGAAAGTCGACGTAAAAGCCTAAATTTCCATCGCCCCGGGCGATGGAAAGCTCCTTTTCCTCTATTTATTACTTTACTTGTGACTTCATCGTTAGAATCGTTTTACTTTGTCTATATCCTCCGCTGCAACGACGGTACGTTGTATACCGGCATCGCCCGTGACGTCGAAAAACGTCTGGCCGAACATAACGGTTCGCCCAAAGGGGCAAAATACACCCGTTCGCGTCGTCCCCTCTTTCTTGCCTACCATGAATCCTGTTCTGACAAAAGCAGTGCGCTTAAGCGTGAAAAAGCAATCAAAAAAATGACCCGTTCCCAAAAAGAAGCCCTTTTAGAAAGCTCCAAGCAAATCTAGGAAATAATCCGTATACAAGCGGTAAAACGGCTTCATCGGCTCTTGTTTTCCGGTTCGGCTCGGCCAAGTTACCAAAGGTAAACGTTTCGGCCTTCAAACCGCAAATTCAGCCCTGTCCGCCATTCCCCTTGATCTATAGACTTAAATGGTAGTATTATTACATTCATGTCAAACACATTTAATAAAACTGTATCCGTTATCATTGCCTCCTACAACGGCGCATCCTATATCCGTGCCCAGCTCGAATCGATTGCGGCTCAGACCCTTCAGCCGGAGGAAATCATCGTTCAGGACGACTGTTCGAGCGACGATACGGTCGAAATCGTCCGGAGCTATCTCTCCCGTCTGCCGATCAGGCTGCACGTAAATCCTGAAAATCTCGGCTATGTCCGTAATTTCGAATCGGCTCTTGCCAAAGCACAGGGCGAATACATCGCGCTGTGCGATCAGGACGATGTCTGGGAGCCCCATAAACTTGAAACCCTCGTTAACGCCATCGGCAATAAGTCGCTGGTCTACAGCGATTCGTATTTGATCGATGCCCAAGGCAAGAGCATCGGGAAAACCCTCTCCCAGAAACTGCGCAACCGCTTTATCGCGGCCTCGACGCCCCTGTCGTTTGTCTATGACAACTGTGTTTCCGCCCATGCGATGCTGTTGCACCGTTCGCTGCTTCCTCACCTGTTTCCGTTCCCTTCGCGTATCCATTTCGATGCATGGATCGCGGCCTGCGCCGCATCGGCCGGAGGGATCGCCTACGTCGACGAGCCGCTGGTGGGATATCGCCAGCACGCGTCCAATACCCTCAGCTGCAACGGGCGCAAAAAGTGTTCGCTCTTCCATGAAATCGCCCGTAAGCACGCTAAAAAAGCTCAAGGGCATGCATCCAATTCCGAAGTGATTAACGAGCTCCTGCGCATTCCTACCCTCGAGCACAGTGACCGGGAGACCTTGATTCGTCTCAAAAAAGCGCACGATACCTTCCCTCACCGCTGGTTCAACCCTTCGATGCTCCGCCTGCTCCTGCGCAACCGTACCGCCCTTTTTGCAATCACACGCCGTCATCCTCTGGGACTGGCCGTCAAAAAGTCGATCGGGCTTAAGCTCTACCGCGCGCTCCCTTTTCTCTAATCACCCGAATCGGGAGCATATATGGCAATTTGCCAGATAATCGTTTACAAGCTACGATTCACTCTACACTACGGCTATGAACCGCCTGATTGAACGAACCGAAACGATCACCCTTTTTTTCCGTCTCTATTTTCTCTATGCGGATATCGCATCACGCCAAAAGAAAACTGAAGAAGAACGTTCCCGCATGAACGCTTATAAAAGTCTCATGCGTAAACTGGCATACTTATCCCGTTTCCATGGCATCGGTGCTTCGGAACTGTGCGCCGCCGTTCGCGACGCACACAAAGAGGCCGCTGCCGCCTATACGAAGGTCTTTGGTGAAGTGATCGGTGAAACGCTCACTTTCATTCATGAGCATGTGCTGTTAGATGTCAAAGAGGATTCTTCTTTGCATGAAAGGTACGCATGATGATCCGTCTACTCAAAAGATTGTTTCGGATCCGTCCGAAAGGCCATAAGGAATACCGTATCACGAACCTCACGTTCGGATGCGTGGAATAAAACTCCCCTCGAAAAGAGGGGTCTCACGCCATTACGTTAAGATTCATCCCCTTACCCGTCATCTCTGCCGCCAACGATGAAATGTTGCTCAACGATTCCTCGCGGTTTTTTTTCAGTTCGGAAGCCAGCATCTCCATGACCGCTTCGGTCGCGGGACGATTAGACTGCATGGAAGATTCTGCGATACTGTTTGCTTCCAGAGGTGTCGGGGCTTGATGGGAAGTGGTAATCTGCATCATTGTCGGTTCCTTGAATCACGGCTCATCTAAAGAGCCAAAACAGTATTTTTTTATGGATTTATACCAAATTTATGTTGCAAAACCAAATAAAAAAGCGATGAAACGTCTGTCCCGGCTTTATACTTTGTCCGAGACCTGATCTTCGGGACGAACGAAGAGCTTTTCAAAAATCTGGCGGGCAAGGCTCCAGCGGTTTTCTTTGGCATTGAGCATAATAATGAGACAGTCCTTCCCGTCTTTTTGTGCGCGGGCGATGAGGCACGGCCCTGCTTTGGAAGTGTAGCCCGTTTTGACCCCTACGGCGTATTCATAGCGGTTGAGGAGATGATTGTGTGTCTTGGCGACAAAGGGGCGTCCTGAAATAAGCTCGGCATATTCGTGCCGGTTCATCCGGGTGATTTCGTTAAAACGGGGATTCTGAATCGCGTATTCGGCCAGCCGCAGCAGATCGATCGGAGTCGAATGGTGGTTGCCGATGTCGTAGCCGCACGGATTGGTGAATACGGTGTTGCTCATCCCAAGCTGCAAGGCTTTGGCGTTCATCATTTCAACAAATTTCTCGACGCTTCCGCCCACCGCGACCGCGATCGCCATCGCCGCGTCGTTGTCCGACTCGATCATGGCCGCCTTGATGAGATCATCGAGGACCACCATTTCCCCTTCCCGGTATCCCGCTTTGGTCGGTTCGACCCGGATCATTTCGGCGGTAATCACGACGGGGCGGTAAAGATACCCCTGTTCAAGCGCCAGTATAGCGGTCATGATTTTGGTCAGGCTGGCGGGTTTGACCTCTTTGAACGCTTCTTTGGAATAGACCATCGCATCGGATTTGAGATCCTTGACGATCAGCGCGTCGACTTTGAGTCTGTCCATTTCGTCTTTGTCGATCTGGGCGTTGAGGGAAAAAGCGAACAAGATCGCTATCGGAAAAAAATATCGGCTCATCATGCTGAAAAAAAACTCTTGCTTCGGAAATACTCTCTCCTAATAATGGCAAAAAAAACTTCAACATCCGATGATTCGACTTCTGCAGATCCCCTCTTGCACAGGTAATGTCCCGTATTTACCCATCCGAAGAGCCATTTTTATCCGCCTCCGCCGCTATCCCTGCTTTTGAAATTGGCAAAGGCCCCTTCCACGCTCATGGTGCTTTTGTAGCGTGACGGGGTCAGTTTGACGCTTTTGGTTTTCAGATTGCATACCGCGATCCGAAAATAAGAACCGGTAAAGGGCTCGACGATGCAGACGATATTTCCGTCCACTTCGCGCGTAGCATGGATAATTCCCTGCAGATTCGGGAAAAAATACTTCGGATAACTCAGCGGCGTGATCTCCACCACTTCAGCATACATGTTTTTATCGAGCGTCTCGGCGATCATCCTCGCATCGTCGTAATGATCGAACTGTACACACCAGTCGTCGAAAGTTTTGTTGAAATGCCGTAAATCCTCATCCAAAAAACCGCCGGCGGGAGACTGCAATGCATAAATACTCAATAGTGTAAACCTTCTCGTTGATGTGCCTGACCCATGCAAAAAACACGCGATCGTAAAAACCGCTCCGATTCGCGTGAACAATTTTGCGATTGTGTAATTTTATCAGGGGGAGCATTCAACAATCAAGTGGGGCGATCAACTCTCTGCGCCGCAACCGCAGCCGCTTACCATCCCGATCACGTAGTGGTTGTCGACTTCGACGAGTTCGAATTCGTGTTTTCCGCAAAAGCGACCCTGCATGTAAGACAGCTGTGTCCGGGCGGCTTCGAGCGCCGAGGGTTTGTCGCCATAGGTGCTGATCTGACTGAGCCCCTCTTTTTTGGCGCAGCTGCAAAGTTTTTCGATAACAACGTGATGTTCCATGTCCGTTCTCCCGCTCTTTTTCCCTCCGATTGCATTTGCCGTTCTACACCGATCCCACGGATACCCGGTTGCGCCCCTGCTCTTTCGAGCGGTACAGCTGCGCGTCGGCGTGTTTGTAAAGTTCTTCGCACGTGATCGCCGAATCAGGACCGCGCATGGCGACTCCCACCGAAATGGTAACGCACGATGCGGGAGGATTTTTTTCGTGCACGATATGCAGCGTTTCAACGTCCCTGCGTATACGCTCGGCCAGATCATAATACTCGGCCTCCTCCATACTGCCCACGAGCACCGCAAACTCTTCGCCGCCGAGTCGGAACGCGCATTCTCCGCCCCGCGACGTATACATTTTCAGTATTTCGGCGACGCGGCTGAGAACCTCATCGCCTTCCTGGTGGCCGTAGGTGTCGTTATAGAGTTTGAAATTGTCCACGTCGATCATCATGAGCGCGAGGCTATAACGGCTGCGTTTGGCGCGGTTGAGCTCTTTTTGTATCGTTTTGACGTAATGGCGGCGGTTGTAGAGTCCCGTCATCGGATCGGTGACCGCCATCTCTTCGATCATTTTTTTGTCGGTAATATCGTGCCGCACGGCGGTATAGCCGACGACTTCGCCGTTCTCAACGGTAGGTGTGATGGTCGTATCGACCCAGTAGTGGGTCCCATCAGCCCTGCGGTTTTTGATCTCCCCTTTCCACACCCTTCCCGCCGATATGGTCGTCCACAACTGAGCGAACAGTTCGGGTGACATATCGGGATGGCGTACGATGCGGTGATTTTTACCGATCAGCTCTTCTTTCGTATAACCGCTGACCCGGCAAAACGCTTCCGAAACATAGGTGATGATGCCGTATTTGTCGGTGCGGGAGGTGATGACGTATTTATCGACGATGTCGATGTATTGCTGCAGGGTTTGGGCTTTGGCGCGGATCCGCTCTTCGAGGCTTTGGTTCAGCTCGTTGAGCTGGGCAATCTTGTGTTTGATCTCCAGCGACATCTGTTTGAAAGCGTCGACGAGGATCTGCCATTCATAGTCGTATTTCGAGGCGTTGATATCGATGTCGTAGTCCCCTTCACTGAGCTGTTTGGCCTTATTCGTCAATTCCTGGATAGGACCGGAAAACGAGCGGAACGCCATCACGACCATAAAGCCGATCAGAAACACGCCGTTAAAAAAAATAACCATCAGCGACGTCATCAGCTTGTACCAGCCGTTGAGGAGTTCTTGTTCGTTGATCGTGACCGCAACGATCCACCGCAGCTCTTCGATATAGTCCCACGCAACGGCGACGCCGGATCCTTTAGCGTTCAGGGCATATCGTTCCCCCTTCTCCCCTTTTCGCACTTCATCGGCCGGAAAACATGATGGCTCATGCATTCTTCCATACGCTTTGTACCCGCCGTGGCGGAGCGGAGCCATAGCGATCCACTCTCCGTTGCGGTATACCGATGCGATCACTTCACCTGTTTTACCGAGTTCGCGATAATCGTTGATGACGGCATGGATGGCACGGTTGTCGATTTGTACCGCCGCCACCCCGATCACTTTCCCCCCTTTGAGAATCGGTTTGGCCATAAACGCGGCGTAATCGCGGCTGGGAGGGTAGTAACGGAAATCCGAGATGTAAGGGAGGACGTTGCTCAGGGCGTTTTTAAATACGGCGGCAAGTTCGCTGTTGCGGTAGGGGCCGCTGAAAAGGTTGGTATGAAGGTCGTTCTCTTCTTTCACACTGTAAAGGATATCACCCTGTATCGAGATGATGAAAACGTCGTAAAAACCGTTTTCACGGGCAAAATCGGAAACGATCGTATTCCATTCGGCGGGAGGATCTTTCCAGAACGAACGGCTAAAGACCGCGTGGTGACGTGATTCAAAGTCGATGATATAGCCCAGATTGTCGAGAGATGTTTTCTGTGCGCCGACATAACGCTCGATCGATTCGGTTTTGTGTTGGAGGACGTTTCGGATTTCGATAAGACCGTCGTGACGGACCCTCTCGCGGACCTGGAGGACGACAAACGTCAAGACGACGAACCATACGGTCGATATGGCCAATAGCCAAAACACGGTACGACGAGTGACTGTCATATTGCGCATCAGAGTCATACAAACCCCTTTAATGACACCATCGTACTCCGAAAAACTGTCGATCCTCTGAATTATATTATTTAGTTATAAATAATAACTATTCACACCCTTAGATCTTTTTGCTTAGGGCTTCGATATGCGCGCTGTTTCCGAGGACGACGAGGATATCCCCTTTTTCAAGTACGTCGTCTTGTTCAAAGGAGGTATACCAGATTCCGCCGTGTTTGTAGGCGATGGGCTTGACTTCGTATTCCTCTTCGAAAACCGGTGACAATACCGACGTACCGACCCAAAACGAGGGGACCGTCAGTTTGGCGATCTTCATCGTAATCGAGAGGTCGATCGTTTCGTAGTGCATGTTTTTCACCATTTTTTTGACGATCTTTTTCGCCGATTCCATTTCGGGATAGATCACCTTGGCCGCGCCGAGTTTGGAGAGGATCTGGCCGTGTACCGTCGTAATCGCTTTGGCCACGACCGTCTCGACCCCCAGTTCTTTCAGCGCCATAACGGTGAGGATGCTCGCTTCGATATTTTCGCCGATACTCACCACAGCGACGTCGGCATTCCCGATCCCGGCTTCGCGCAGTGCCCGTATATCGGTCGAATCGAGCACTATAGCGTCCTGGACGAATTCGTTGATCTCCCGGATCTGTTCTTCGTCCTGATCGACGGCTATGACACTTAGCCCCTGCTGTGCCAACCCTTTGGCGACATGAAATCCGAATTTTCCCAATCCGATGACCGCAAATGTTTCCATGATTAAATAATGACCTTTCCTTCTGCATATTTGATACGGCTCTCGACCGCTTTTCCGACAATGACGACCGTAAAGGCGAACACCCCGATCCGCCCCATGAACATCAGTAAAATAATATTCGCTTTGCCCCAGTCGCTGAATAATGCGCTGTAGCTGAGAACTCCGCCGTTGCCGGTGGAGAGTCCTACCGTTCCGAATGCCGAACACGCTTCGAACAGGGTACGCAAAAACGGCAACCGCTCGATTTCGCTCAGCAGCACGGTCGAAGCGACGACGTAAAACGATGCGACAAAAATGATGGCATACGCTTTCTGGATCTGATAGGCCGGAACGGAACGCCGAAAAATATGGACGTGGGTATCTCCCCGAAGCGTATACCAGACGCCGATCAGCGCCAGCGCGACGGCGGTGATTTTGATCCCTCCGGCCGTCCCGCCGGGAGCTCCCCCGATCATCATGAAAAACGTCGAGAAAAACAGGTTCGCATCGCTTAGTGTCGATAGATCGATACTATTGAACCCCGCCGTTCGGTAGTTGACCGATGCAAACCATGCGGCAAGCAGTTTTTCATCCCACGAAAGCGGTTTGAATGCATTGTTCCATTCCAATGACAACAGCAGTCCCATTCCGATGACGATCAGAATAACCGTCATCACCAGAACGATTTTTGTATGGGTGGAAAGACGTAGAATCTCTTTTTTCCGAAAATGGTAAAGCTCGGTCAAAACGATGTAACCCAACCCGCCGAGAATGATCAGTCCGGGGATAGTGAGGTTGATGATCCAATCACCGCGATACCCCATCATGTTGTCGCTAAAAAGTGAAAAACCAGCGTTATTGAAGGCCGAAACGGCATGAAATGCCCCATACCACACCGCTTTTTCCAGCGGCATGTCAACCCAGAAGCGAAGCGTCAGGATGAACATCCCGATCACTTCGATGATGAAAATCGACCCGAAAACGATTTTTAAAAACCGTATCAACCCGTCCATTCCCGGATAATTGAGCGACTCTTGCAGTATCAGGCGGTCACGGTGGCCGATTTTCTGACGGCGCATCACGGCCAAAAATGTCACGGCGGTCATGTATCCCAATCCCCCGATCTGGATCAGCAGCATAATGACCGCCTGACCTGCCGGCGTAAAATCGATCGGGGTGTCTTTGACGATAAGCCCCGTAACGCATACGGCGGATGTCGAGGTAAAAAGCGCATCGATAAATCGGAGTTCGCCGTTATGGGCAAACGGCATCAACAGCAATAATGCGCCAAAAAGAATCAGTCCGATAAAACTGTATACGATAAGCTTGAGTTCATGCGTATGTATGTGTCATCCTTCGTTATGGAGTTGTCGTGTCGCAGATAAAACGGTACCCGATGCCCATTTCCGTCCGTATGTAACCCGGACGCGCCGCATCCGTTTCAATTTTTTTGCGTAACGAATTGATATACGTCCGAAGATACTGCATTTCGTGTTGATATCCGACTCCCCAAACTTCTTTAAGTATGCGCGTATACGGAAGCACCTGATTGAGATGAAGCATGAAATATTTTAACAGATTATATTCCGTCGGCGTCAATTTAAGATATTCGCTGTTTTTCCTGAGGCTGTGTTCGGCAATATCCAGGGTAATATCCCCGCAAACGATGACATTCACTGAAGGCTGCAATCCGAGGAAACGACGCTGGGCGGAGCGGATTCGTGCGGCAAGTTCATCCAGGGAAAAAGGTTTGAACACATAATCATCCGCCCCTGCATCGAGTGAAGCAATAACCTCCTTTTCCACATGACGTGCGGAAATGACGATGATGGGAACCGCCGTTTCGGAACGTATCGTCCGGATCATTGTTTTGCCGTCACCGTCGGGAAGCCCCAGATCAAGTAATATCAGATCCGGGCGGTTTGCACGGAACGTGCGGTGTGCGCTTTGCATATCCATCGCGACAAGCGTTCTGTAACCCTGTTGCCGAAGCGACAGGCTCAGCATTTGGGAGATGGATTCATCGTCTTCGATAATCAGCACCAATTCATGGACCCTCATAATGCCTCTCTCATGGGATGATTCGACGCTTTTCGGATCGGAAGACGAATTTCAAAGCAGACCCCATCCGTGCAATTGCGCGCATCGATCGTCCCTCCATGTATCGCCGCGATATCGCGGCAAATCGACAAACCTATCCCGTTGCCGCCGACATCGGCACCGTCGTCGATACGATAAAACCGTTCAAACAGATTTTTCAAATCGCTTTTTTTGATCGGAGCGGATTCATTGAAAAAAAGAAGCGTAATCGCCGAATTGTCCCCCGTTACCGTTATTTGGATACGTTTCCCCTCGTCGGTGTATTTGAGGGCATTGTCCATCAAATTGACCATAAGGCGGACCAAGAGGGCGCAATCTCCCCAAAACAGTCCCGTATCGGGATCTATCCGTACCGTAATCTGGTCTTGTTTGGGATGGTAGCGGAACTCCTGCAAGGCGACACCGATAATATCTTCGAAATCGCACCATTCAAGTCGCAGCAATCCGCTCCGATTCTTTAACCGGGCACTGTCAAGCAGATTCAGCACCAGGCGATTGATCCGCTGGCCGGAATCATTGATCTGAAGCAACATGCTACGGCGCATTTGCGGATCTATCGGGTGGTCTTTGAGCAGCATTGAAATGTTCCCAAGCAACGATGAAAGCGGTGTTTTCAAATCGTGCGACAAAGTATCAAGGAACATCTCCCGTATCGCGTTTGCCTCAATCCGCTTGGCCTGATAGGTGATGGTGTATCCGACCACGAAAAACAGGATAAAGCTCAATGCATGAACCAGGTCATGCACACTGAAACTAAACTGCGGGGGGACGTTGAGCAAATCGAACGTTATCACGGTAACCACCGTTACGACCGTCGTTGCCTTCATATCTCCGCGCAATGCGATGACCAGCACCGGCAACAGATACAGCAGCGCGATATTGATAAGGCCCAATACATCGCCGAAGAGTATGCTTATGATGGCCGTCACCGACAGAAACATCAAAGCAATCACATAATGACGATAGGGAAAAATAAACGTTTTCATTTATGCAGCGTCTTTACCAGTCTGATAAAAAAGATAATAACCAATACAAATAAAAAAAGCGATTCCAGAATCACGACCCACGTATTGCTCGGCATAGGACCTCTTTGCATCATAATGCACGAATTATAGTGGTGAAAAAATCAACGAAAAATCAAAATTTCGGAAGAAGGGATCTCCGCGGATGCGGAGAAATGACGAAAACCAATGAAGGGTCTGCCCGCAGGAGGGCAGGACGTCCTTAGCGGACGATATCGAAGAAGTAGTCGGTCGAAGCGATGTTTTTGGTCTC